>CAYGKX010000006.1:0-22017 GCA_964350225.1 uncultured Rhodospirillaceae bacterium
CCGGCCATGTCGATCCTTCTGGTCTCTATCGGGCGTGTCAGTAGTCGGCGAGAAGACGCCCGCAACCCGTCAGCCGGTCGTCGATGCCCGCCGTCCGCAGGGCCAGCCACAGGGTCGCCTGGTTGCTGGTCACAACCGGTTTCCCGAGCTCCGCTTCCAGGCCCTCGATAATGTCGAAGGTGGCAAAGTCGGTGCAACTGATCAGCATCGTGTCCGCTTCCGCCCGGTCGACCCGGCGGGCGAAGGAAAACACCTCCTCTGGCGGCACCCGGGCGATGTTGCGATATTCGGCCGGTCCGCCCGCGCCATAGCCAAGTCCGTCGATTGAAACCGTTTCGAACCCCTGGTCGGCGAGAAAGCGGACCTCGTGGTCGTTCAGCGCGGCGTGATAAGGCGTCGCGATGGCAAGCTTGCGGGCGCCCAGCGCCTTCAGCGCTTCGACGATCGCCTGGGCGGTCGTCACGGCCCTGACGCCCGTCTCCCGTGCCATGAACTCGGGCAGTTCCGTGACCGGCGTGATCATCGATCCCGCGGTGCAGCCATAGGCGACCACGTCGACACTCGCCTGGGCGAGATCGCGCGCAGAGCGGCCGATATCGTCATGCAGTGCGGCCTTTCCCGCCGCGCTCTCCGTATCGGCGTGGAGCGGCATGCGCGCGCTGTGGACCGTCACGCCGTTGGGGACGGCACGGTTCCATTCCGCCTCGTTCGCCGTATTGGTTGGCGGAACGATGACGCCCAGTTTGGCGCGGGCGCCGTAGACGGTCGGTTGGTCCAGTCGCGAAACGGGCATCGACCCCGCGCTTATTCGGCCGCTTCGGCGACGCCGGCAGACAGACGCTGAAGCACCTCGTCGGTCGTCATGATGTCGGCGAAGGTGATCGCAAGGCTGTTGAGGCTGGCATTGTGCAGCACGTCCGAATAGGTCGCGTTGCCGTCCGACACCATGACCACGTTGAAATTGCGCATCATCGCGTCGCGCGCGCTCGATTCGCAGCAGACGTTGGTCAGGGTGCCGGTGATGAGGACGTTCTCGATGCCCCGCTCCCGCAGCTGCTCGGCCAGGTCGGAGGCACCGGGCAGGAAGGCGCTGAAGCGGTTCTTCGTCACCGTCATGTCGCCCAGCTGGCGATCCATGTCCGGCCACAGCCGGTGCCCGTCCGCGCCCTCGCGCAGCTGGCCGACGACCCGCTCGGCATGCTCCTTCTTGTAGGTTCCGCCGATGAAGGAAGACCAGTCCGTCGCGATATTCTCGTCAAAGGCGCTGACGATCCAGACAACCGTGCCGCCCGTAGCGCGCAGCCCCGCCGCGAGCCGGTTGATGTTCGGCACGATGTCCTTGGCGTGGGAGACCTCGGAGGGCTTTCCGCTCTCGACAAAGGCGACCTGCATGTCGACGACGACCAGCGCCGTCTTGGCCGGGTCGATTTCGTCGAAGACATGGAGCTTGCCCCGCTTATTCAGGATCTCCTCGACGATTTCGGGATGAAGCTCTGTCTTGTGCATCTTGCCGTTCCTCTCGGTCCTGTTCTGCGCGCTGGCCAGCTCAGCCCTGTCCGGCCCACTTCTTCTCGAAGTCCCACACGTCCTGGAAGCCCATGAGCTTACTGAAGTCCTCGAAGTTGTCGAGTTCGACGCTGCCGCCGACGCTCGACCCGGTCTCCAGGATATGGCTGTAGACCTTGTTCAGAACGTTACCCATGGCGAGGAAGCCCGTCGCCGGATAGATGGCGATGGTGTAGCCGATGTCCTTCAGGTCCTCGACCGGCAGCACCGGGGTCAGTCCGCCCTCGACCATGTTGGCCAGGAGCGGCAGGCCGGCGAAGGTCTCGCCCACCTTGCGCATTTCCTCTTCGGACTGCGGGCTTTCGATGAAAACAATGTCCGCGCCCGCTTCGGCGAACGCTTCGCCGCGCCGCAGGGCCTCGTCCAGGCCATAACCGCCGCGGGCGTCGGTCCGCGCCAGGATCAGGAAGTCCTTCGAATCCCGGCTGTCGACGGCGACCTTCACCTTGGCGACGGCATCCTCCAGCGGGATCACCCGGCGGCCCGGCGTGTGGCCGCACTTCTTCGGAAATTCCTGGTCTTCCATCTGGATGACGGCGGCGCCGGCGCGCTCGTAACCGCGGATCGTGTGCTCGACATTGAGAAGCCCGCCATACCCGGTGTCGCCGTCGGCGATCAGCGCCGTGGTCGTGATGTCGCAGATCCGCGTGACGCGATCCACCATGTCGGTATAGGTCGCGAGGCCGGCGTCCGGCACGCCGAGGTAGGAGGCGACCGTGCCGTAACCCGTCATGTAAAGCGCATCGAACCCCATCCGGTCGGCGACGCGTGCCGAAATCATTTCGAAGATGCCGGGCGCCGAGATCCATTCGCGGTTCCGGATCTTCTTCGCGAGTTCGGCATTCTTGGCCTGGCGCATTTTGCCTCCTGATCGATGCGGGAATGTGGTTGAGCGGATCCGCGTCCGCCCGTTGCCGGTCATTTTGTATACACTGGCGCTATTGTCCAGTCGCTGACCTGCCGTTTTTTCGTCGCGCGTCCTCGCCGCCCCGTTCACGGCCCGGCAGGTCTGCCGGGTCGCCGCGGGCGCCCAGGACGTGTGCACGCATGAGCGAGCCCGCCCATTCCACGTCATGGGCGCGAAGCGCGTCGATCAACTCCCAATGCTGCTGGCAGCTCCGCTCCAGGTTCACCATAGCCCGCCAGGTGAAATGCTTCATCAGGATGAGCGGGATGTCGACCACGGGATCGAGGATCGCGTTCAGCCGGCGGCTGTCGGCGGCATGCAGGATGATCTTGTGGAATTCGGAATTCAGATGGCTGAAGCGGTGAACGTAGGCGGCGTCGATCTTGCGGTCGCGCAGCCGCTCCATCTCTTCGTTCAGGCGTTCCAGCTCCGCGAGATGGGCCTCGTCGATACGGGTCGCGGCGCGCTCCGCGCCGTGCGCTTCCAACATGGCGCGGAGCTGGAAGATCTCGTCGATGTCCTCGGCGCGGAAATCCTCGACGAAGGTGCCCTGGTTTCGCGCGAAGACCACGAGCCCGTCATTCGCGAGCCTGCGCAGCGCCTCGCGGATCGGCGTACGACTGACGCCGATCTCCTGCGACAGCACCTCCTCCTTCAGATGATGCCCGGGCGGGTAGCGCGCATTGATGATGGCGTCATGAATGGCCTCATAGGCCTTGTCGACCGAACGGGACACGCGAATACACTTTCTTGGTCAATCGGAACGAGGACACGCTAGCATGTTTGTATACTTCCGGTACATGGCGCACAGGCCGTGCCGTGCATTCGGTCGGCGGGCGCACATTGTGCGCATCATGTCCGGTTGACCGCCCCGGCTCTGCATATATGTTATCGTCGTTCGTGCAAGCGGGCGGCAAGGGATCGGATAGGGGCGACGTCCCAGGATGGGAGGCGTCCCGGTGAGAATTGGACTGGCATATTCCTCTAATTCTGGCGCGGGGAGGCTGGCGTGAAATCGGGCGATCTTAAGAAATGGCGGAAAGCCTTGGGGCTGTCGCAGAAAGAAGCGGCGGAGGCCCTCGGGCTCAAACGGCGTGTCATGCAGTATTACGAGAAGGGCGAACGAGACGGCAAGAAGGTCAAGGTGCCGCTCACCGTGCGTCTCGCCTGCTACGCCCTCGAACAGGGCGTGACCGACTATAGCGGACCGACCAAGGCCAAGCCGGCGAAGGCAAAGGCCGACAAGCCGGCCGCCCCCGCCAAGGAAAAGGTGGCCAAGAAAGCGCCGGCCAAACCCAAACCGGCCGCCAAGCCAAGCGCCCCCGCGAAGGCGAAGGCCGCCGACACGGACAAGCCGAAGCTGCCGGTCAAGGCGAAAGCCGCGGCAAGGCCCTCTCAGAAACCGGCTTCCGCCGTGCCGGCGAAGAGCGCAAAGACGCCGGACCCTGTCCCCGCGGCCCCCGTGCCGGCTCCGGCACCGGAGAAAGCGCCCGCAAAGTCCGCGACCGCAGCAAAGCCGCGGACGACGCGCGCCCGAAGCGGGACTTCCCGGACGACGCGGAAGCCGGCGGCGCCAAAAGCTCCGGCGGCACAGGCCGCCGCGAAGGAAGGTACCGGCACCGGCACTGGCACCGCGACCCGGACGCGCAAGGCGGCGACCGCACGATCGCGATCGACCGGCACGACCCGGCGGACGACGACGGCGCGTCGCACCGCGGCGACGCGCAAGCCCGCGGGAAGCAAGGCTGCGCCGAAGAAGCCGTCATCGGAGGATTGACCGGAGCCGATCGGAAGGGGGCAGGGCGTAACGACCGCCCCTCTTGGCGCGTCGGGAGGCTTCGTGGCTTATCGATACAGGCCGGCGAGCCGCGCCGCCTGGGCGGCCAGGGCGTAGACGGTGTCGATGGTCGGCGTCTCGACGCCGGCCAGGTCGCCCATCTCCATCGGCGCGGCGACAATGGCATCGAGCTCTACGGGCCTTCCGCGCTCGAAATCCTGCCGCATCGACGTCTTGAAGCCGACCAGGTTGGCGCCGAGGTCGATCCGCTGCTGCGTTCCCATGCCGGGTACCAGGCCATAGGCCTCGCCGACCGCGTTCGCCTCCTCGATCATCTTCGCGCAGACTTCCCGGATCCCCGGGTCGCCGCCGACCTGATCGTTGGTTGCGCCCGTCAGCAGACTGACCGGGCCGTAGCAGAGGTTGCCGAGTAGCTTTGTCCAATATTGCTGCTGGACGTCGGCGATCGCCTGGGCGCCGATCCCCGCACCCGACAGAGCCTCGACCAGCGCGGTGAGGCGCGGCGTGGTCTCGCCCGTGGGCTCCCCCAGGAGAAAGCGGTTCTGGTTGTTGTGTACGACCAGCCCGGGCTCCACGACGGTGCAGCCGATGTGAAGGACGCAGCCGACAACACGCCCCGCCGGCAGGGCCGCTGAGATGGCGCCGTCCGGGTCCGTCGCGCTGAGGCGAATACCCGCCTTCGGCCCATAGCCGTCGAAGAACCACCAGGGAATGCCGTTCTGGGCCGTCACGACCGTCGTCTCCGGCCCGAGGAGCGGCGCGAGGCGCGGCACCACATCGCCGAGCGCGGTCGCCTTGACCGAGAGGAAAACCGCATCCTGCGGCCCCAGGTCGGCGGGATCGTCGGAAGCCGCGACGGCCACGGTCTCCCGGCTGCCCTCATATTCCAGGGTCAGGCCCTTGTCCCGAATCGCCGCCAGTTGCGCGCCGCGCGCGACGACCGACACCTCGTGCCCGGCGCGCGCCATGAGGTTGGCGGTAAAGCCCCCGATGGCGCCCGCCCCGAAAATGCATATCTTCATAAGAGACTGATTAGCCGCTCGGCCGTTCTGCGGCAAGATACGGCACCGCAGAGCATCGATGCATGACGGAAAGATGGTCGGCAGGGCGTACGATACGTCCTAGACTGGCCGCCAACGGAGGAAAACCGGAGCAGGCAATGACGACCGACTATTGGCTCAACAAGCTGATGTTCGACCTACCGAACCATGGTGGGAAGGCGACCTGGATGACCGATCGGGAGGCGTTCATCGACCGCTATCCCCTGCCGCCCGAGATCAAGACGGCCCTGATGGAGGACGATTTCGCGGCGATCCAGCCGTTGGCGAACGCGTATCTCCTGCGCAACTTCCTGCTGATGTGCGGGCTCAACGACGCGCAGTCGATGCGGGTCCTGCATGGCCTGCACGAGGCGAGCCCGGTCAAGGGCGTCCAGGAAGGTTTCGTCAAGGGGTCCCAGATGCCGGGACGGGAGGTCGCCAATGGCTAAGCTCGTCGGCAGCCTCGCCTCGGGCCACGCGCCAAATATCGCGCGCGACCACGAAACCATGAGCGCCGAGACCCGTGCCTGGCTCGATCGCGGGTTCGCGGAACTGGGGGAACGCTTCCGCGCCCTCGCACCCGATGTCGTCGTCGTTCATTCCACCGACCATTGGGCCAACTTCTTCATCGACAACATGCCGGCCTTCTGCGTCGGGATCGGCGACGAGCATGGCGGCCCGCCCGAGCCATTCATGAAGCCGGTTTTCCCGCACGAGCGCCTGGCGGGTCATGCCGGACTGGGCCGGCATATCGTCGACCACGCCTACGATCACGGTTTCGATCCGTCCTGGTCGCGGCAGTTGAAGCTCGATCACGGGGTCTGCGTACCGCTCTGGCGGATGGGGCTGGAAACGATCCCGGCCATCGTCCCGGTCTTCCCGAACCTGGTGGAAGAGCCGTTTCCGACGCCGAAGCGCTGCCTCGAATGGGGCCACATGATCCGCGAAGCCATCGAGAGCTACCCGGAGGACATCCGCGTCGTCGTCATGGGCACCGGCGGTCTCAGCCACTCGATCGGAGAGACAACCATGGGCTGGATCGACGAGCCGTTCGACCGGGCCAGTCTGGAGCTATTCAAGTCGACCTCCGACGAGGAATTCGCGAGCCAACTGACCGAGATGCTGAAGGTCACGGGCAACGGCGGGGCGGAGTTGCGCAACTGGGCCATCGCTCATGCCGCGGCCAACGGCAAGGGCTTCGACCTCATCGGCTATGCTCCCATGCCCGACATGCTCATCGGTTGCGGCCTCGCGGAGTGGAAACTCGCGGCGTAGGGGCGTCCTGGAACGCCGTTGCTCCGCAAGGCCCGAATGCAGCGACAGGTCTCTTATCTCCCTCTTTCCAAGGGGGAGTGACATACGGCCGGAAGTAGGCGAGCAGGTGGGCGTCCTTTTCCCGTGTTCCTTATTCAAGGCCGTCGGTTGCCCTGCGCGGCGTGAATGGCCGGCTGTGCGTTACGGCGGTTTTACGAAAACCCGTATGGACCTAAGATCGAAGGAAGCATCGGATCGCATTCGCGATCCTTGGAGAGATTCCGCGACGGACGGAGAAGCGACATGGCGACAGCGGCACGACTTGTGAAAGACGCGGGCGACACGCGCCCGCCGCATATCAGCGACGAGGAATGGGATATTCGGGTCCAGCTGGCGGCGGCCTATCGGGTCTTCGACCACATGGGTTGGTCGCTTCTCATCTTCAACCACATCTCGATGCGGGTGCCGGGGCCGGACCACCACTTCCTGATCAACCCGTTCGGGCTGCGCTATGACGAGGTCTGCGCCTCGAACCTCGTGAAGATCGACCTGACCGGGAACAAGATCGAGGAAAGCCCCTGGGGGGTAAACCCGGCCGGCTTCGTGATCCACAGCGCGATCCACGAGAATGTGCCCGAAGCCCTTTGCGTCATGCATACCCACACCAACGAGGGCCTCGCGGTCGCTTGTAAGAAGGACGGCCTCCGCAACACGAATTTCTACTCCTCGATGCTGTACGATCAGGTCGCCTACCACGACTTCGAGGGTGTGACGGAGCGCGAGGACGAAAAGCCGCGCCTCGTTGCCTCCATCGGCTCGCGGCCGATCGTGATCCTGCGCAACCATGGCCTCCTGACCCATGGCCGGACGATCCCGGAAGCCTTTCTCCGCATGTGGACGATCCAGGCCGCCTGCGAGGCGCAGGTCCTGACCGACAGCCTGCGCGGCGAGGACATCCCGGTGTCGGAGGAGGCAAGCGTCAACTCGACCCGCACGGCCGGTCTGTTCGGCAACGCTCCGCGCGGCCAGGACGTCTTCGACGCCATGGTGCGGGCGATCGACCAGAAGGATCCGTCCTACCGGAACTGACGGGCCACAACTAACGGATCATGGCTCCGGGGCCGGGGCGGCGCGGCGGTGGATGACTGACAACACGCCACCCCGGACTTGATCCGGGGTCTGCCGGTGCGCCCCTGCTATCCTTTCCGCACCAATCCGCCCATCGGCGAGACGTGCGGGCTTCCCGGGAAGACCCGGCCATCCAGGGCTGCTCGAGCGATGCCGAGATGGTCCTCCAGCACGCCCTTGAGTACCGCGCGGAGGTCCGTCGTCGCTGCCAGGTCGCGCCCCTGATACAGGGCGTCGGGTGAGAGCCCCGGCCAACGGCCGCGGACCCTGCCGCCCCGGACCGCGCCGCCCGCCAGCAAGACGACGCCACCTGTGCCGTGATCGGTACCGCGGCTGCCGTTCTCGCGTGCCGTCCGTCCGAACTCCGACACGGCGAGAACGACTGTCTTGTTCCAGGCGGGCCCGAGTTGCATCCGCAGGAGATCGATCCCCCCGGCCAGTGCCCCGAGCTGCCGGTTCAGCCGGAACTTCTGCCCCGCGTGGGTATCCCAGCCACCGAATTCCAGACTGGCGATACGGGGGCCGTCGGCGAGGGCGAGGAATTTGCCGGCGGCTTCGGACATCTGGTGGAACGCCTTGATCCCGCCTTTCGGCGGGCGACGGCCGGGCATGGCATTCGCCGTCATTCCGGCGGACTGGCGGGCCCGGGCGAAGGTCGCGGCGAACAGCGGATCGTCGCGATAGAGCCTCCCCACCCGGGTCATAAGATCCGCGCTTGCCGCCGGGATGGCGGAGGGCGCCCAGCTGCGCACCCTGGTCGAGCCCCGCATGACCAGAGGTGTCGTGGGCCCGACCGCGATACCGAGGCCATCGCCGGCGAGCGTGCCGACCGCGCGATTGAGCCAGCCGTCCGGGGCGCCTCGCGCTCGGGACGTGCCGTTCTCCAGCGTGTCCTGGGCGTCGAAATGCGACCGCGTCCGGTCCGGGGTGCCGACCGCGTGGACAACCGCCATCTCCCCGCGTGCGTAGAGCGGGTGCAGCGGCGCGAGCGCCGGATGCAGGCCGAAGCGGCCGTCGAGGTCGACAACGCCGTCCGGAGAGCCGGGCGGGGACAGGCGGAGGTTGGGGCGGAGCACGTCGTGATGACGGTCGGCATGGGGAACGACGGCCCCCAGACCGTCCATGCCGCCACGCAGGATCAGGACCACGAGACGCCGGTCGGTCGGCACCGCCGCCAGAGACAGGCCTGGAAAGAGGGCGCTTGCGGCGGCCAGGCCGCCGAGGGAGGCGAGAGCTTCGCGTCGTGTCGGCATGGCTATCTCCTCTGGAACTCGGCGCTCGCCAGGAGCAGGGCGACGCCTTGCTGACGGCTTTCTGCGTTCCGGATGGTCCGCGCGGTCGACGGCCGCAGGACGGGGCCGACGGTCTGCTCCGCCAGCTCCAGCGGGTCGACCCTCCCGCGGCTCAGCCGGCCTATCAGGCTCGCCCACTCGATGCGGCGCATCAGTGCCTCGGGCGACAGCCAGGCGGCCGCCGTGTCCGGCCAGCCGGCGGGAGAGGGCGCATTGAACGGCACCTGGCCGAGCTGATGGAAAGTTCCCAGGAAGCCCCTGCGCGGCGGACGCTTCACGTCGAGCCCCCGGACGGCGGCGACAACCATCTCGACCGGCGTCTTGACCTTGGGCAGCGGGTCGCGCCAGACCTCCGGCAACTCGATCAGCGCCCTGGTGACGGCCGAGAGGCTGCCGCCGGTTCGGGTGTAGACGGCGGCGACCCGGTCGACCGCCGCGGCGGGCGGATCGTCGGCGACAAAATGCCGGACCAGCTTCGTTGCCAGAAAGCGGGCGGTCGCCGGATGACGGGCGAGGTCGCGCAGGGCCGCCTCTCCCTCGTTCAAGCCATCCCCCCGATAGGCCTTGCCGAGCAGTTTCTTGGCGCCGGGTTCATGGGCGGCGGCATAAAAACGGAACGTGCCCGTTATGGGGCCTCGCCGGGCAATGCCTTCGACATTCCACCCGGTGAGCATGGCGGCGAGGCCGCGGACATCGGCCTGGCTATATCCGCCTTTCACACCGAGCGTATGCAGCTCGAGGATTTCGCGGGCGAGGTTCTCGTTCAGGCCGCGACCGCTGCGCCGCCCGATCCAGGAGTTCGGCCCGACCGACCGGACATTGTCGAGATAGAGCAGCATCGCCGGGTGACGGATGGCGGCGAGCAGCATGTCTTCGAACCGGCCGAAGATATGTGGTCGGATCGCCTCCCGTTCGTAGGGACCGGCCAGCGGGGCGACGAAGAAGCGGCGTGCCGAGACGGTAAAGTGATTGGCCCAGAACAGGGTCATCCGCTCGACCAGCGGCTTGTCGGTACGCACCAGGGCGAGCGCGCGGGCGTTGATTTCCCGCCGGAAGCGGCGGCGCAGCTCGCCGCGCGCCTGACGGCGGATCTCGCGCACGCCCTTCCGGCGCGCTTCGAGAAAGATCGTCAGATTCGCGGCGGCGTCGGGAAGATCCCGCAACGGTTCGGGAAGCCGGGGATCCGGGGATATCTGGGCGCGCAGCCAGGCCTTCGGGTCGCCGGCCGCGTCGGCCAGTTCGCCCGGTGCGGCGCCCAGTCCGAACCGATTAACGGCGATAAATGCTGTGGTGGAGGTCATGGGGCAACGGCTCTCTCCTTTCGCGGAGGTCGCCCTCCGCAGTTTCCGTTACGCGGCGGTCGAGCCGCGCTTCCCCAAGCGGGAGCATGATAGCAGGACAGGCGCCCGGTCGCGAGGATGATGTCGACCGCTGTTGCGTAACCTAGGTCGAGCCGGTGACGAGACAGGGGCGAGGGGCCCCGGTCGCGCCGGCCCGATCACACCGGAGATACCGAATGAAGAAACTGCTGATCGCCGCGGGCTGCGCGGCTGTCCTCGCCGCGCCCATCGCGGCCCAGGCCGCCACCGAGACCCGCGCGATGATGTCCAAGAGCTGCAACCCCGAGAAGCTGAAGGAACTCAGCGGCGGTGCCATCACCGAGATCAAGCCGGGGCCGGCGGCGAACGTTTATACGATCAGCCTCGATACCGCGAAGATGTCCTGGCAGGACCTTGTCGTGAAGATGAACGGCGCTGGCTGCTTCAAGTAGCGCCGACAAGGCCGTCGTGATGGGGCGCGTCCGGCCTTGCCGCCGGGCGCGCCCTATTTCTTTGCCGCCTCTTCGCGGTTGGCGCGGAAATGGTCGCGTTCGAGCAGGAGCGAGACCGCTGCGCCGAAGACCAGTCCCCAGAACGGGGCACCGATCCCGAACAGATCGCTGTTCACCGAGGGGATCAGGTCCGTCACCGTGATGATGAAGGTCACGAGCGCGCCCAGGGTGAAACGGCCCGAAAACGCGGCGATGAAGGAGCCTTCCAGCACCTTCAGCATCGCCAGTCCGCCAAGGACGTAGATGAAGGCGGCCGGGGTGGCGAGGGCGAGTTGCACGACGAGGGGCGCCAGCAGGCCGAAGATCAGCGCAAAAAAGGCCCAGACCAGGCCGCCGATATAATGAAACCGCTTCGGGCCGGAGGAGGCGAGTATCGCGTTGACCGGTCCGGTCAGGCAGGTACAGACCGATCCCAGGACCCCGAAGACCAGGGAGCCGGCGCCGGAGACGAGGGTAATCGCGTTCGATGGGGCGTCATGGCCCGCGACTCTCAGGACGGCGATGCCCTGGGCGTTCTGCAGGGCGAGGACCGAAATGGCGAGGGGGAGGACCAGTTCGATCAAGGCCGCCTTGGAGAATTCGGGCACAAAGAATTTCGGGCTTGCGAAGATCCCGTCCACCCCGGCCTTGGGTACGAACTGTCCCGTGGCGACGATGACCACGGCACCGGCGATGAGCGCGGCGAGGACGGGTGGGAAGCGCCGCGCGATGGCGGGCCGCATCGAGGTGAGGAAATAGGCCAGCGATGACGCGATGGCGATCCAGGCCGAGCTCTCGAACGCGCCCACGGCCAGCACGCCGAACTTGAGGAACACTCCCGCGACCATCGCCATGACAATGGGGACCGGCGTCATGTCCATGAGTTTCCGGAACCCGCCGGTGAGTGCGAGGACGATCATCAGGAGCCCGGTCACAAGGTAGGCGCCGACGATTTCCGGATAGCTGAACTTGCCGATCGCCGCCGCGACGATGGCAGTGCCTGAAATCGTCCAGCCATGCGCGAGCGGCTGGCGGTAGAGGATCGACATCACCACGGTGATGGCGCCGCCGCCGAAGAATCCGATGAAGATCCAGGACGCGACCTCGTCCGCACTCAACCCGCCGGCGATGCTGAGGGACAGGATCAGGGCGACCGGCCCGGTCGACGCGAACAGGAATGCCACCACGCCATTGACGACGTGATAACCGCGCAGATTACGGATCGTATCCGCCCAGCTTTCGCCACCGGTGACGGGTCGTTCTAGCATTCTTTCTCCCCTGAAACGGCGGGCAGGCTATCGGCCCCCGTCGGTCGCGGTCAACGCCGGGTGCGTAATAACCAGCATGCAGCGTTCGGATCGCCCGAAGGGCGGGCGGCCGGCGAATTCGCGCATGCACATCGGTTTGGTGCAGGGCTTGTATTGCGCCGGAAAGCTGCGTTAAATCAGTTCATAATGCAGGCGTGAAACAATCGTGATCGTTCAGCAATCGAACGTCGCACCCCAGGGAGGAAATTCATGGCAGGGAAGACTGTTTACCGAATCCAGCATCTTGGCGGGACGCCGGTGAAGCGCCGCCATTTCCTGGCCGGCGCCGCTGCCGGCACGGCTGCGGCCGCGGTTCCGCTGAAATATGCGGCAGCCGCGGACAAGCTCAAGGTCGGAATCCTTCTGCCGCGCTCCGGCATCCAGGCGCAGATCGGTATCGACTGTCAGCGTGGCGCCGATGTGGCGCCGGAAGTCCTGCGCGCCGCCGGTTTTCCCGAAATGGAGTACATGCTGGGCGATACGGAGACCAACGTCCAGATTGCCCGTGCCCAGGCGGAGAAGCTGATCAACGACGGTGCGAACCTGATCGTCGGCTGTTTTGATTCCGGAGCGACCTTTGCCGCGGCACAGGTCTGCGAGCAGAAGGGCATCCCGCTGGTGATCAACATCGCCGCGGCGAACAAGATTACCGAACAGGGTTACAAGACGGTCTTCCGGAACTTTCCGACCGGCCCGATGATCGTCAAGGACGCGTTCCTGAACCAGAAGGAACTCTTCAAGATCAGCGGCGCGACGCCGAAGACCGTTGCGCTCCTCCATGTCAACGACACCTTCGGCACCGGCCTGTCGAACGCCCTGGTTGCGCTGACGCCGAAGTTCAAGATGCCGTTCAAGATCGTCGAGAAGATTTCCTACGATCCGGCGGCACGGGATCTCTCGGCCGAGGTGCGCCGCGTCAAATCCTCTAAGGCCGAGGCACTCTGGGTTGTCAGCCGCCTGAACGACGCGATCCTCCTGACCCGTGAACTCGTCAAGCAGCGGTGGGAAGGCATGGGCATTTTGTCGACCGGGCCGGGCTGGTACGAGAAACAGTATCTCCAGGCGACTGGAAAATACGGTAACGACGTCATCAACCTTGTGCCGTGGTACGACCCGAACAAGCAGATGACCAAGGCGCTGACGGCAGCCTTCACCAAGAAGTTCCCGGATTACAACCTGAACACCAACCACAGCCACACGTTCGAGGCGCTGCTGATTGCGGCCGATGCCTTCAAGCGGGCCGGGTCGACGGACGCGACGAAGCTGATTGAGGCGCTGAAGGCCACCGATATCAAGAACAACGTGACGGTGGGCCCGGGCATCCACTTCAACGAGAAGGGACAGAACCCGGACACCAAGAACTCCGGTGTTCAGAATCGGGATGGCAAGAACCTTTCCGTGCTTCCCGTTGCCGCGGCGGTGACAAAGCCGGTATGGCCGATGACGCCGTTCCGCAAGCGCTAGTCCCGGTGTCAATGTTCAAGGGCCCGGCTGCGCCGGTCGTCGGTCGCCGTCGGGCCCTTCGTACTTCTCCAATTTCTCCCGCGCCACCAGGCCTTGCAGGCCGTGACACCGTGAGGTGCCGTCCGTGGATCTAGCGACCTACAGCAACGCGCTCGTCAGCGGCCTCCTGACCGGTCTGGTCTACGGGCTGAGTGCGCTTGGCCTCGCTGTCATCTTCGGGGTGATCCGCATCGTGAACTTTGCGCATGGCGAACTGATGGTCGTCGGCATGTTCATGGCGCTGGTCCTGTTCCGTCTCGCGGGCATCGACCCGATGCTGGCGATCCCCGTTGCCGTGATCGTCCTCTTCGTCATCGGCTACATGCTGGAGCGATATGTCGTCTCTCGCGTGTCGCATCTGCCGGAGCACATGCAGTTCATGCTGCTCGCCGCGATCGCGATCGTGATGGTCAGCGGCCTCCTCCTGATGTTCGGTCCCGATGCCCAGGGCGTTTCCAACGACCTGCCATACGCGCTCGATTCGATCGCGATGGGCGACCTGATCATCGACCTGCCGCGTCTCTATGCCGCGATCGGCGCAGTGGTTGTCGCGACGGTCCTGCTCGGCTTCTTTCGTTTCTCGCGCACCGGCAAGGCGATCCGGGCCTGTGCGGACAACAAGCTGGGCGCGGAGGTCGTTGGCCTCAATGTCGGCCGCCTCTATGCCCTGACCTTCGGGATCGGCGCGGCGTCGCTGGGTGCGGCGGGCTGCATCATCCTGATGCTGGTCGACGTCCACCCCTACCTCGCGCCGCAATATACCCTTCTCGCATTCGTCATCGTCATCATCGGCGGCATGGGCAGCCTTTACGGCGCACTGCTGGGGGGCATCCTGATCGGCTTCTCCGAAGCGATCCTGCCGTTGGGCATGCGCGACATCTTCGGCGGCCTGTTCGGGTTCGACTCGCTGGGCACCTGGCTGGGTCAGCCCTCGCTCAAGACCGCCTACAGCTACGCGCTCCTGATCATCGTGCTTCTTCTGCGGCCGCAGGGCCTCTTGGGTAAGTCGTCGTGAGCGCGCGCAGGCTTCCCCTCGTCGGCGAGCTGACGACGGTCGGCATGGCCTTCCTGGCCGTGCTGCTGGCGGCCATCCTTGTGCTGCCGGTGCTCGAATGGACCTACATCAATTCGGTCGTCGTCTTCGTTCTCTATCTGGCGATGGTCGGACAATCGTGGAACCTCATGCTGGGTTTCGCGGGCCTGCTGTCCATCGGCCATGCCCTCTTCATCGGGGTCGGGGCCTATACGGCCGCCTATCTCTTCGCCCGGCAGGGCGTGCCGCCCATCGTCGGCGTCTTTGCCGCCATCGCGCTCGCCTGTGCGATCGGCGCGGCAATCGGCTATCTCGGTTTCCGCTTCTCCGTCCGTGGCGTCCATTTCGCGCTGCTGACGATCGCATTCGCCGAGTTCGTCCGCATCCTGGTCGACCACGCACCCTTCCTGGGCGCCGCCGAGGGGCTGTTCCTGCCCATCAAGGCGGAGGAACGCGACGGCATCGACCTGATCAATCTGCGCGGTCGGCCGGAGATGTTCTACTACCTGATCGTCGTCCTGTGTTTCGGGACGCTCCTGCTCTGCCGCTTCCTCCTGCGTAGCAAGGTCGGCTATTACTGGCAGGCGATCCGCGACGATCAGGACGCGGCCGAGGCCTCTGGCGTCAACATCTTCCGCTACAAGATGTACGCGGTGCTCGTCTCCTCGGGCATCGCCGGTGTCGCCGGTGTTTTCATCGCCTTCTACAACAACAACCTGTTTCCGGACTCGACCTTCGGCATCGAGCGTTCGATCGAGGTCACCCTGGCGCCCATCGTCGGCGGCGTGGGCAGCCTCTTCGGACCCATCTTCGGCGCCATGATCCTTACGCCGCTGGGCGAGGCGCTGACGGCGATCATCGACGGGATGAAGGAGATGGGGATCATCGATCCGAAGGCGAAGCTGGATGGTCTGAAGCTTCTGGTCTGGGGTCTGTTCGTGACCCTGATCGTGCTGTTCCGGCCCGCCGGGCTCTGGCCCTGGTTCCGGGACCTGCTGCGGCTGACCCGGAAGCCAGGGGACGACGACACTGCCGCCGACGCTTCGGCGCGCGCCGCTTCGCGGCCGGCTGAATAGGGGACACACGATGGCGGCACTGCTCGAAGTCCGTAACGTCGGCAAGAGCTTCAAGGGGCTCAGGGCAATCGACGGCGTCACGTTTTCCGTCGAGGAAAAGTCGATCGGCGCGCTGATCGGGCCCAACGGCGCCGGAAAGACCACGATGTTCAACTGCATCGCGGGCGTCTACAAGCCTGATGACGGGCAGGTTCTGCTGGACGGGCGCGACATGACCGGGCTCAAGCCGCACATGGTCTGCGATGCCGGGGTCGGCCGGACGTTCCAGCTGGTCAAGCCCTTCAAGGACATGACGGTCCTCGAGAACGTTACGGTCGGGGCGCTCCACCATACCAGTACCGTGCACACGGCCGAGCGGGAGGCGCACCGCTGTCTGGAATTGCTCGAGCTCGACGGCAAGCGGCATCAGCACGCGGCGAATTTGACCCTGCCGGACCGTAAACGGCTGGAAGTGGCCCGCGCCCTTGCGACACGCCCTCGCATTCTCCTGCTCGACGAAGTGATGGCCGGCTTGCGGCCGACCGAGACGGACCGGATGGTCGACATGTTGCGCCGGCTGCGCGACGAGACGGGCCTGACCATCCTGCTGATCGAGCATGTCATGCGCGCGGTCATGGCCTTGTCCGAACATGTCACGGTGCTGAATTACGGCCGGAAGATCGCGGAGGGCCCGCCCGCCAAGGTGGTGGCGGATCCCGCAGTCCTCGAATGCTATCTGGGGGAGCACGAGCTGTGATCCTCGAAATCGAGAAACTGGACCTGTTCTATGGCGATGCCCAGGCCCTCGACAGTGTGAGCCTGAGTGTACCGGAAGGGGCGATAGTCGCCGTGGTCGGTTCAAACGGCGCCGGGAAGAGTTCGCTTATCCGCACCATCGCCGGAATAGAACAGCCGCGCGGCGGGCGGATCGTCTACAAGGGGCAGGAGATCACAGGCGAGCCGAGCCATGTGACCTGCAACATGGGCATCGGTCAGGTGGCCGAAGGACGGCAGATTTTCCCGTCCCTGACGGTGATGGAGAACCTGGAGGTCGGTGCCTATGTGCCGCGCGGGCGGCAGCGGCGGGCGGAAAACCTTCAGCGCATCTTCGAAATGTTCCCGCGCCTGCGCGAACGGCGCGACCAGTCCGCCGGGACATTATCGGGCGGTGAACAACAGATGCTGGCGATCGGTCGCTGCCTGATGGGCGAGCCGGAAATGATCATGTTCGACGAACCCTCGCTCGGCCTCGCCCCGGCCCTGGTGCATGAGGTGTTCGAAACGATCGAGACATTGAACGAGAGCGGCATGCCGATCATTCTCGTCGAACAGAATGTTGCCGTCTCCCTGAAGCTCGCGTCCTACGCCTATGTTCTTGAAAACGGTCGAATCACGCTTGAAGGGAAAGGCAGCGATCTACTCAACGACGATGGCGTTCGTCAGGCCTATTTAGGCCTTTAGTTGTTATGTGAATTATGGATCATCGTTGCCATGTCCTCGGCATAATATTGCAGAATTAACTATCACTTGAGCCAGAACCGCGATTTAGTTCACTTTTTTTCGCCACAAGTTTGAGGATTTTGCTAATCCTCTCGACAAATTAATGTATGCATAACCTTCTGGTCGCTACCGTCGACAAAAGTTCACCGGGTCGCGTTCGAGTCTGCGCTCCGGCATTGGCAGGCGGTAAAGGAAAAAAAGCGGGATCGTCGACGGGATACAGCTTTTCCAGAGTGGTGGATGAGGCTAAGTCCCCTGAAGATGGTATCACGTATTTGAAACATATGAGAGCAGGGTGATGGTGCTCACTCGGGACAATATTAAGGACGGTTTCATTCAGGACATGATCGAGGCGGGGCAAGGGGTGGTCCCGTTTCTCAGCGAAGACGAGCTACAAAGATCCAGACAGGAGGCACTCGCCGCTGCGCCCGATGGCGACATCTGGGTATTCGGCTACGGCTCCCTGATCTGGAACCCCGCCTTTCACCACGACGAACGACGCATCGCGCGCCTGCACGGCTTTCACCGGCGCTTTTGCCTGTGGACGCATCTCGGACGCGGCACGCCGGACCGGCCAGGGCTCGTGCTGGGCCTTGAACGTGGCGGGTCCTGCACAGGACTGGCCTACCGAATCGCACGGGGCGCCGCCGAGGAGGAACTGGACATCGTCTGGCGCCGCGAGATGGTCAGCGGCGCCTACAGCCCGCGATGGGTGAAACTGAGGGTCGGGCGACAGTCGATTACCGGGCTTACCTTCGTCATAAACCCGGATCATCCCCGGTATACCGGCGAGCTTCCGGAAGGCGAGATCGTCGAGGCGATTGCGGACGCGTCCGGACCTCTCGGTCCCTGTGCCGATTATCTCTTCAGCACCGTTGACCGGCTGCGCAAGATCGGCATCTACGATGCACCGCTCGAGCAATTGGCCAACGGGGTCCGCGCCCGCCTGGGCGCCGATTGACCGGCCCGGTTTCCTCCCGCATCCCCACTGTTGCCCTCCGACCGGCCCAACGCACGGGCCGGTAACGCGCCTTTGTCATGCATGTGAAGTCCCGTCGCGCCATCTGTCCGCGGGTCGGGCGGTGAAATTCTGCCCTGTTCGGTTAGACTGATCCCGGGAGGCCGCCTTCGGTCGCGCCGGAGGATCACAAGGCCCAATGCAAGAGGGGGGCAACAGATGAACTCGGTAAGGACTTTTCTGCCGTGGGTTCTCGCGGCATACATCGTCGTCGTCTTCGTGCAGTCGCTGTTCTTCAAGTTCAGCAACTCGCCGGAAACTCAGCACATCTTCACCACCGTCGGCACCTGGCTCGGCATCGACCTGTTCAGCAAATATGGCGGCTATGTCATTGGTGCGGCGGAGCTGGTTGCTTCGATCATGCTCATCATCCCCGCCACCCAGGCCTTGGGTGCCCTCCTGGCACTCGGCATCATCAGCGGGGCGATCTTCTTCCACGTCTTTTCGCCACTCGGCGTCGTGGTCGCCAACCCGGCGACCGGCGTGGAATCGGACGGCGGGCTGCTCTTCTACCTCGCCTGCGGCGTCTGGGTGGCGGCAGCGCTCATCCTGATCCTGCGCTGGGGACAGTTGAAGGGCTACGTCACCCGCGCGGCTTGACGGACAGCATGTTCGACAAGGCAACCTGTCAGCAGCCGCATCGCCGAATGCAGGCGGAGAGGCGGCGCTGGCAGGTACGGGTGGAGCCCCGGCAGGACTGGTAGGCGCGCTGACAACCGCGCCGGCAACTGTTGGAACAGGCATATTGAACGACCGGGGTGATCGCCATCAGGGGGTCCCCGGTCGGAACCCGTGGCAGAGCCGTCGGCATGCCGGCCTGGCTTTTCGAAAGGCCCTCTGTCGCCTGGCTGCCCACGATCGACGGCGGGCAATAGCCCAGAGGTCCGGCCGCCTCCGCCGGCGAGAGCCCGGCGCTGGAAAACGCAATGGCCACGGCGAGTGCAACGAAGAGCTTACGAAGACGCATGGCTTTCCGACTGATCCCTGATCCGACGTGTGGTCTAATACGACATCGAAAACGCCGCCGTCCACAGTGCGGCGCAGCCGAAAAAGGGAGGAAACCATGACCAATGCGTCTGCGGAAGGGCGCCCCGCGCTGCTGGTTGGCAGCGTCCCGCTGGCCGATACCGAAGCCGTGATGTCGGCGATCGCCGGGGCCCTCGGATCCTGCGTCTCTCGAATTCCCGATGGCGAGACCGGGGATCGTTTCCACTGGATTTCCTTCCAGCGCGAACTGATGGCCGCGAATCCGGCGCTGGAGCAGCGCGAGGATTGGGGCCCGGCGCCGCAATTCGCGTTGCGGCCGGATCACGACGGGCCGATCTCCTTTGGCCCACTGGGTTACGCCTCGGCCGCCAGGGACTCCTGGGCCGTGTTCCAGCGTCTTCAGAACGCCGGCACGATCCGCGCCGACCAGCGGTTCCAGGTGAGCCTTCCCACGCCGATGGCGGTGGTCGGTCTGTATCTCGAACCGGGCAGCCAGGCCGCGGTCCTGCCCGCCTATCGGGAGCGGCTTTTTGCCGAGCTCGAGGAGATCTGCGCGGCCGTCCCGCACGGCAAACTCGCGATCCAGTGGGACATCGCCGTCGAGGTGATGGTGCTTGAGGGCATTCGCCCGACCTATCTCGGGACCAACGCCTTCGATCCCATCGCCGAGATGATCCGCGACTGCGTTGCGCATGTGCCCGCCGACGTCGAGGTCGGCCTGCATCTTTGCTACGGCGATTCGGGGGGCAAGCATTTCAAGGAACCGGAAGACACAGCCCTGCTTGTCCGACTGTCGAACGCGATCCTGGCCAATTCGCCGCGCCAGGTCGACTGGGTTCACATGCCGGTGCCGATCGCCCGGGACGACGACGCCTATTTCGCGCCGCTCAAGGGACTGTCGCTGCCCGATGGCACCGAGCTCTATCTCGGCCTCGTACACTACGCGGACGGGGAAGAGGGGTGCCGCCGCCGCATCGCCGCGGCCGAAAAGGCGATCACGGGTTTCGGCGTCGCGACCGAATGCGGCATCGGACGCCGTCCGCCGGAAACGGTCGTTCCGCTTCTTGAGCTGCACAAGGCGCTGGCGCACTGAACGGCGCGGCGCTTTCCGGGCGTCGGTCGTCTGGGTCAGCATGATTGCTCACTTTCTTTGCAGCGGGGCGGGAAGGTCGCTTGATTGGCGGTTTCTCGCTGTCGTTCGAGATGTTTCGCCCCGCAGCCGCATTGCGGTCTCCGAAATTCGATCCTGGGGACAATACTTAGCGGGCGGCGCCTGAACCTCGCCTGAACGGCGCTATTCCGCCGGCGTGTGTCCGGCCGACCGGGCTGCACCCGTCGCGTCAATGTCGACGGTGAAGCTCGCCGGGTCGACGACCACGCCATACATCTCGCGCACCTGATCCGCGGTGTAATAGCCGCGCATGACGTCGCGGGCGACGAGGCCCGGGTCCCGTGCATAAGGGTCGCCGTAGCCGCCGCCGCCGGGCGTGCAGACCGTGATGGTGTCGCCCTCACCGATCAGGATGTCCTGGTCCTTGGACAGGTGCGGCGGGGTGTAGGCCTTGCCGCCGGCCTCGACGACGACCTTGTTGACCCCGCCGTCCTTGCCGCCAAGCGCCCCCTGGGGGCCGGTCCTGCCATGGTCCATGACAAAGGAGGCACGCGCCGTGCCGCGCCGGATCTTGACCCGGTATTTGACGCCGAAGCCGCCGCGATGCTCGCCGGCGCCGCCGGAGCCTTCGTGGATGGCATATTCCTCGATGAGGATCGGATAGCGCTGTTCGACGATCTCGATGGGCGTCGTCTTGGAGATGCCGATGGTCGAGCAGCCGTTGGTGATACCGTCCCCGTCGGTCGACCCGCCATATCAGCCGCCAGAAATGAGATAGGCGACATGGGAGCGGCCCTTCTCCGGATCGTTGCCACCCAGGGCAAAGTTGCCGCTGGTGCCGGCGGGGGCAGCGAAGAGGAGGTCGGGGATGGCCGGCGTCAGGGCGTTGAAGACCGCCTCGGCGATGCGCTGGCTCACCTCCGCCGCGCAGCCTGAGACCGGCCGCGGGTATTCGGCATAGAGGAAGGTGCCCTTGGGATCGACGATCTCCAGCGGGGCGAAGGTGCCGGCGTTGATCGGCACGTCCGGGAAGATGTGCTTGATCGCGAGATAGATGGACGAGCGTGTCGTCGCAATGACGCTGTTCATCGGCCCGAGGCAGGGCGGGGAGGAGCCCGCCATGTCGAAGGTAAGGGTCGTGTCCCGCTTGTCGATCTTCATGGCGATCTTGAGCGGCTCGTCGACCACGCCGTCGGAATCGACGAAGGCCTGGCCCTCGTAGGTGCCGTCGGGAATCTGCGCAATCTTGGCGCGCATCTGCTGCTCGGCCCGTGCGCGCAGCTCGCCGATCGCGGTCTCGACCACCTCCTTGCCGTAGCGGTCGAGCATGACGGTCAGCCGCCGCTCGCCGACCGACAGCGCCGCCGCCTGGCCCTTGATGTCGCCGATGCGCTGGTCGGCGATGCGAATGTTGGAGAGGATGATCGACAGGATCTCCTCGTCCATCTTCCCTTCCTTGAACAGCTTGACCGGGGGCAGGCGCAGGCCCTCCTGCTCCACCTCCGTCGCGTTCGCGGAAAATCCGCCCGGCACCGCGCCGCCCGTGTCCGGCCAGTGACCGGTGTTCGCCAGCCAGCAGAATGGCTCGCCCCGATGGAAGAAGGGCTTGGCGAAGCGCACGTCCATCAGATGCGTGCCGCCGAGATAGGGGTCGTTGACGATATAGATGTCGCCCGGCCGAATGTCGTTGGCCCGCCGGATCACCTCG
>CAYGKX010000007.1:0-21832 GCA_964350225.1 uncultured Rhodospirillaceae bacterium
TAGCCCGTATTCAGCCCCCTTCAGGAGACCGCCTTTCATGCTCGACGACGTCAAGGCCCAACTCGCGTCCACCGGTGTACTCCGGGCCGGGGTCAATCTCGGCAACATGCTGCTGGTCACCGGCGAGACCCCAGAGGGGGACCCGGAAGGGGTGTCGCCCGACATGGCGCGGGCGATCGCGGAGCGGCTGGGCGTCGGGATCGAGTATGTCACTTTCCCCGGACCGGGGCCGACCGGCGACGGTGTCGACGACAACCTGTGGGACATCTGCCTGATCGCCGCGGAGCCGAAGCGGGCGGAGAAGATCGCCTTCACCCCGGCCTACACCGAGATCGAATCGACTTATCTCGTGCCCGCCGATTCGACCATCCAGTCGATCGAGGAAGTCGACCGGCCCGGCAACAAGATCGCCGTCTCGGCGCGGGCGGCCTACGACCTCTATCTCACCCGGACGATCCAACATGCGGAACTGGTGCGGGCCGAGGGGCTGCAGGCGACCTTCGAGATGTTCGCGAAGGGCGGCTTCGATGCTCTGGCGGGCCTGCGACCCGCCCTGATCAAGAATGCGGAACAGGTGCCGGGCGCGCGCCTCCTCGACGGCCAGTTCACGGCCGTCCAGCAGGCCATCGGCACGCGGAAGGAATATGAGGCGGCGGCGACCTTCCTCGCCGAGTTTGTCGAGGAGGCAAAGGCCAGCGGCTTCGTCGCCAGCCTGATCGAGAAGCACGGCGTGACCGGCCGGCTGGGCGTGGCGCCGCCGGCCTGAGAGCGCGGGCCGTCCCGCCCTTCGAGGCGCTTGCGGCTCGCCTCAGAATGAGCTGCTAGATTAAATTGAACCACCGGCTCGTCCTGAGGTGCTCGCGCAGCGAGCCTCGAAGGGACGGAAGACGGACGCGGAAGCCGGCCGCTATCACGACATCGTCTGGGGCAGCCACAGTGTCAGGAAGGGGAAGAGGGCGAGGACGAGGAGGCGCAGGCCGTCGGCTGCGACAAAGGGCATGACGCCGGCGAAGACCGTGCGCACCGGCACGTCGCCCGCGACCGTCTTGATGACGAAAACGTTGACGCCGAGCGGTGGCGTGATCATCGCGACCTCGCAGACCATCACCGTCATGATGCCCCACCAGATCAGGTCGTAGTTCAGCTCCTGCACCAGCGGCACGACGACCGGCACCGTCACCAGCAGCATGGTGATCGGGTCCATGATCCCGCCGAGGAAGATGTAGAGGAGGAGGATCAGGAGGATGACCACGATCGGCGCCAGGCCCAGGGTGCCGACCCATTCGACGATCAGGTTGGGCGCCTGGGTGACGCCGATGAAGAAGCTGAACATCAGCGCGCCGATGACCAGCATGTAGATCATCGCCGTATTCGCCGCGGTGTCGCCCAGGACTTCCATCAGGGCGCCGCTGGAGGAGCGCTTGCGCCGGACGACGGCGAAGATGAAGGCGGCGCCCGCGCCGACGGCCGCCGCTTCCGTCGCCGTGAAAACTCCGCCGTAGATCCCGCCGATCACGACCGCGAACAGGAGTGCCACGCCCCACGCGCCGCGGAACGCCGCAAACACCTCTTTTGCAGTGGCCTTCTCTCCCTTCGGGCCGAGGGCGGGGCGGAGGCGCACCTGGATCCAGACGGCGGCGATGTAGAAGGTGAGGGCGACCGCCGCCGGGATCATGGCGGCGATGAAGAGCTTGCCGATCGATGTGTTGGTCAGTACCGCATAGATGACGATCATCGTCGAGGGCGGGATCAGCATGCCCAGGGTGCCGCCGGCGGCGATGGAGCCGGTCGACAGGCGGATCGAATAGCCGCGCGCCTGCATCTCCGGCAGGGCGACCCGGCCGATGGTCGCCGCGGTCGCCACCGAGGAACCGGTCACGGCGCCGAAGCCGGCGCAGCCGCCGATGGTCGCGATCGCGAGGCCGCCCGAGCGGTGGCCGACGAGGCTGTGCGCGAGGCGATAGATTTCGGCGGAGAGGCCGGCGGCCGATGCGAAGCCGCCCATCATGATGAAGAGGGGGATGGTCGCGAGGTCGAGATTGACCAGCTGGTCCGCCGACTGGTTGCCGAAGACGACGAGCCCGGAGTTGAAGCCGCCGAGGATCGTCGCGCTGGCTGCAAGCCCGACAAGGCCGAGGGCGGCGGCGAGCGGCACCTGAAGGAGGACCAGCGAGATCAGGGTCACGAAGGCGAGGCCGGCGAGGCCGACGGGGGTCGACGGGATGACGGCCGCGAAGGGCCCTTCCGTGACTGGCGCGACGAGGAGGGCGACGCTGCTTGCCACCGCGACGACGATCAGCGCCGCGAGGAGCCACACCGCGCCGCGCCGGGGTTTGAGTGCCGGCGTTGTAGTTGCCTCGAGGTTGGGGGCCCTTGCCCGTTCGGCTCGCCCGGTGAGGAGCGCCCGGCCTTCCACGGCGAGCACGACGAACTGCACCAGGATGCAGATCAGGATGAAGAAGATCGCACCATACCAGCAGGGCGCGATCGGGATGTCGAGGTTGATCGTCGCCGCGTTCCGCCCCGCGACCTCGCCCGCATAGAAGGTGAGCCGCCAGGCGAAGAGGATCAGGAAGAGCTGGATCAGGACGGCGCCGAGAAAGGCGAGCCAGCGCCGGGCGCCGGGCGGCAGGATCTCCGCCAGGAAATCGATGGTCAGGTTGTTGCGGGCCGCAAGCGCGGCCGGGAAGGAAGCCGTGATGACGATCGCGATGATCAGCTGGCTCAGTTCGTAGAAGCCCGGGATGGGGGAGTTGGCGAGCCAGCGCAACAGGACGTCGACGATGGTCAGGACCGATATGACCAGCATCCCGGCCACGGCCACAACGGCAATGCGCCGCGTCAGCGCGGCGCATCCCTGGTCCAGTCTGGAGAGGAGGTCGGCGGGCGGAGCGCGCTCCGCCCCCGCCTCGGAACCCTGGTTCAATGGTTTCCCCTGGGGCCTAGCGGCTGGCCCGGATCTTCTCGATGGCGGCCAATACCTCCGCGCCGCCCTTGGTCCGCTTCACCCAGTCGGCGGTGACCGGCTTCAGCTTCTCTTCGAGCTTCTTGTACTCCTCCGGCCCGTAGGTGAACACCTTATGGCCGGGCATGGCGGCGACCTGGGCGCGGTTCTTCGCCATGTTGGCGTCGGCCGCGCGGCTCAGCCACAGGACATGCTTCATCCCGGATTCCTGGTCGACGATCTTCTTTGCGTCGGCGGGCAGGCTGGCGTAGCTGCGCTTGTTCATGGCGACCAGCCCCGCGATCATCCCGAAGGGATAATCGAGGTGGTACTTCGTGACCTCGGGGAATTTCGCCGGCACGAAGTCGTTCCACGGGCTGACCGTCCCCTGGATGACGCCCTTCTCCAGCGACTGGTGGATCTTCGTCCAGGACAGCTGGATGCCCGTGCCGCCAAGGGACGAGATCATCACGCCAAGCGTCTTGCCGGCGACCCGGTATTTCTTGCCGGCAAGCGAGGCGACAGTCGGGATCGGCTTGTTGGTGTGGATGCGGTTGCCGGTCATCGGCACGGTCGCGATCGGCTTGATGTCGGCATACTCCGCCGCGATCGTTCCGTTCTGCAGCAGCTTCCACAACGTGACCGAGGCCTCCTCCGAGGTCTGGAACATGCCCGGCAATTCGACGACGCTCGTCCGCGGAAACTGGCCGCGCACCAGCGGCTGCAGGACCCAGCCGGCGTCAGCGACGCCGTTCTTGATGTTGCCGTAGACGGTCAGGGCGTTGCCCAGGGTGTTCCAGTAGACCTTGACGTTGATGCGTCCGTTCGACGCCTTGGTCACGAACTCAGCCCACTTGGTCACGTTCTGGTTCATGGGCGCCTTGGGCGGGCCCCAGGCGGCGAATTTCAGGTTGATCGTGTCGGCGGCGCCCGCCGACCCGGCTAAGGCCAGTCCGGTCGTGGCGGCGACAAGGCTGGCGGCGATAGGCAGTTTCTTCATGGCGGTCCCTCCCACGGGTTTCAGCGGTCGGCCTGCCGGTTGGCCCGGCAGTGCGAAGCCTGCGCACGCCCCGCCGGGCCGTGTTCCATCCCGGCGGCGCATTGTCGAAGGCGACATAATATGTATACTCATTGTCGAAAGGGTTCGGCCGCTTGTCAAAGGCTTTTCGGCGGTCCGGTCCCTCGCCGGGAGGATGGAATGGAATTTCGCACACCCACGGACGCGCCCGCGATGCCGCCGGTGCAGGGCCTGCACCACTTCGCCTACAAATGCGCGAATGCCGAGGAAACCCGCCGCTTCTACGAAGATGTGATGGGCTTCCCGCTGGTCCATGTCATCGAGGAACACGACGTTCCGACGACGACCGGGGACATCGTTTCCTTCCTGCATATCTTTTTCAGGATGGCGGACGGTCGCTACATCGCCTTCTTCGACCTTGGTGACGAACGGGCGACGGCGAAGGATCCGAACACGCCGCAGTTCGCCAATCACCTCGCCCTCGCGGTCGATGGGGAGCGGGAACTGCTCGCCGCCAAGGCGCGCCTCGATGCCGCTGGGCTCGACGTGATCGGGCCGATGGATCACGACGGTTTCGTCCGCTCGATCTATTTCTGGGACCCGAACGGCGTGCGGCTGGAACTCACCTATACGATCGCGGATGCCGCGGCGCAGAAGGCGTCCCAGGACAGCGCGCACGACCAGCTCCGTCGCTGGATGGAAAGCGGCTCGCCGGCTGTTCAGGCAGAGCGGAAGTCGGCCTGACGCGCGGGCAGCGCGGGGATATGTGAGGTTCTCGCAGCCGTGTCGGGCGGGAAAGCGAACCCTCTCCCCTCGGGGCCCTTCGTCTGGCTCAGGCGGGCAGGGTGAGGGGGGACACCGGCATTCGCCGGATCGCCCGTCTCTGCCGCATCCCCCGCGCCCAGCTTCGGCTGAACGTCGTCGGCGTCAAGTCTGCTCACCCCACTCCCCCAGAGTTGCGGGAGTGGGATGTTCGGGGGGGTGAGAATTGCGGTCAGGTTTCCTCGGGTGGCCGCTCCGCGCGGCGGGCCAGCACCTCGTCGGTGCGCAGCTTTGCGCCGCCGATGCCCCATCGGCCGGAGGGGACCTGCTCCACCAGCACATGCACCGCCTGCCGCATCCCTTCGCCGCCGACGGCGCACATGGCGTCGGTCACCTTGTCGATCATCGCCTCCTGCTGGCCCTGGTCGAAGACGTCCTCGAGCAGCTTGATGGTCACGATGGGCATGCCGAATATCCTCCCGTCGGGGGTTGTTTCGCCGCATCCTGACGGGCGTGCGGCCGGGGTGCAACGCGGCGGACGGCATGGCTGCAGCGATGGGAGAGAGGGACTATGAGCGAAAGACAACAGGCTGTCGTCACGGGCGGGGCGAGCGGCATCGGCCGGGCAACGGTGCGGCGGCTGGCGCAGGACGGCTATGCGGTCCTGAGCCTCGACCGCGAAGAGAAGGCGAATGCGGCGGCGGCCGAGGCCGACCGCGCGGAGGGGCTCGACGTTACGGCGGCTCCGGTCGACATCACCGACCGCGCGACCGTCAAGTCCGCCCTCGGCGGAACCGACCGCATCGATCTTCTCGTCAATGTCGCCGGCGTCCTTTGGCAGAAGGCGTTCGACGACCTGACCGAGGACGACTTCCGCCGCATGCTGGACGTCCATGTCGTCGGCACCTTCGTGATGAGCCAGGAGGCGATTGCGCGGATGCAGCCCGGCGCGCGCATCGTCAATGTTTCCTCCCGCACCTATGCCGGCTCGGCCAACTTCGCCCATTACGTCGCGGCCAAGGCGGCCGTCGTCGGCCTGACCCGGGCGATGGCGATGGACCTCGCGGACCGGAAGATCGCCGTGAACGTCGTGGCGCCCGGGTTGGTCGACACGCCGATGCCGCAGGTGCTGCCCGCGGATCTGCGCGACCGGCTGGCGGCGTTGGAACCTGGCGGCAAATTCGCCGACCCGACCGTGATCGCCGAGACCATTGCCTTTCTCGGCCGGGCCGGCAGTCACATGAACGGTCAGGTCGTCGTGGTCGATGGCGGCAAGTCGCTGGGCGGGATCGGGATCTGAGCGCCGGGCGGTCGCGACGCTGTCAGTCGCCGGCCTCGTCCTTCCCAAGGCTCGACTGCCGCTCGAGACCCCGGGTCTGCAAGGGCGCCCGGCTGATGTCGTTGTTGAGGTCGACGACCTTTGCGAGGAGGGCGATGAACTGTGCCCGCTCCGTCTTCGACAGGGGGGCGAGAAGCCGGGCCTGAATGTCGTCGAGCCTCGGTTGCACCCGGCGCAGCAGCGCGACGCCGTCGTCCGTCGGATAGACGCGCTTGAAGCGTTTGTCCCGCGGGTCGGTTTCACGCCGCGCCCAGCCCTTGTCGGACAGCCGCGTGACGACGTTTCCCGCCGTCGACCGATCGATGGCGACGAGACCCGCCAGCGCCGCCTGGTCGATCCCCGGATAGGCCTCGACGATGGCCAGCGCGGCATACTGCACCGGCGTCACTTCGAGATCGCGGCACTCGTCCATGAAGACGGAGACCGAAATCTGCTGCGCCCGGCGGATCAGATGCCCCGGACGGCGATGAACCAGGGCCAGGTTGGGCGCCAGTGCCATCGGGTCGCCGGTCTGCTGCCCTCCCGGTTCAGTGTCCTTGTCGCCGGTCCTTCGCCGGGCAGGTTTCGAGTCCCGCACCGTGCTCTTCCCGCCGGTCTTCGTCGATGCCACTTTCGGTTCTCTTTCAATCGTCCCGGGGACTTTCTATAGCAGTCGATCCGCCAACCGCCAACGCACCGGGGCGCTTGACGCGCCGCATATAATAAGTACACTTATTTATTCCGGTGCGTCTTAAGTGCGCCGGCTTCGCACCCCCCGCCCCAGCGACCGGATTTTCCACCATGCATTTCGGCGTCTTCGATCACCTGGACAATAGCGGCGCGCCGCTCGCTCAATTCTTCGAAGACCGGCTGCGGCTCATGGAGCTGTACGACACGGCCGGCTTCTACTGCTATCACCTGGCCGAACATCACGGCACGCCGCTTGGCATGGGGTCCTCGCCCAGCGTCTTCATGGCCGCTGCCGCCCAGCGGACCGAACGCCTGAAACTGGGGCCGATGGTCTATTGCCTTCCGCTCTATCACCCGCTGCGGGTTTTCGAAGAAATCTGCATGCTCGACCAGATGAGCGGGGGGCGGCTGCAGCTTGGCGTCGGACGCGGCATTTCGCCGATCGAACTCGGCTATTACGGCGTTTCACGCGACGAATCGCCGGAGATCTATCGTGAAACGTTCGACCTGCTCCTGAAGGCGCTCGCCACCGGTGTCGGAAACGATCTCACTTTCGACGGGAAGCATTTCAGCGTCGCCGACTACCCGATCGTCATCGAACCGCTGCAGACGCCGCATCCGCCGCTCTGGTACGGTGTGGGCGTCCCCGAAGGTGTGGTCTGGGCGGCGGAAGCGGGTGTTAACATCATGTGCAACCAGTCGGCGGAACGGGCGCGGGCGGTGACCGATCGCTACAAGGCGGAATGGGCGGCCCATGGCCGTCCGGCCGACGACCTGCCGATGATGGGGCTGACCCGGCATATCGTCGTCGCCGACAGCGAAGGGGAGGCGGTGGCGGCAGGGGCGCGGGCCTATGCCCGATGGCGGTCCAGCTTCATGTATCTCTGGGACCGGCATGGCATTTCGCCCATCAACGTGAGCTATCCGGACAGCTTCGAGGCGATGTTGGACGCGGGTCTCGCCATCGCGGGGACGGCGGGAACGGTTCGCGACAGCGTCACGCGGCAGGTCGAGGAAGCGGGCATCAACTATTTCCTCGGGCGTTTTGCCTTCGGTGACCTGAGCTACGAGGAATCCGCCCGGTCGGTCGCGCTGTTCGCGCAGGAGGTCGCGCCCGTCTTTGCCGAGGCGGCCTGACCTGTTTCGGGCGCCGTTCGCCGGCCTCTCGCGCATGGTGGATACGTGAATTTCGGTCGGTGACCGTCACCGATCTGGGCTATTGTTCACGTAATAAAGCCGAACCGTGGCCGACCGGCCGGCGTCAACGACCGGGTGGCGAGCCACGCCATCAAGAACGCGAGCTTCGAACATGGGCCGAGCGGGACTGTGGGCAGCCGTGGTGGTCGCGATAGCGGCGGCCGCCATCTATTTCATCTTTTTCCACGGCGAACCTGGCGGCCCCGATCCGACGGCCGGCGGGCCGGATGCGGCAAACCCGGCATCGCCTGCCGCCGAACGTCGCGCGGAAGGTCGACGGGGCGGGCGACGCGGGCGGCGCGGAGCCGGACGCCAGGTGCGGGTCGTGACGGCGGATGTCGCCATGCGCACCATCGACAACCGGGTTGCCGCCGTCGGCTCCGGCCGCGCGATCCGCAGCCTGACCCTCTCGGCCGACGTTTCCGGCATCATCGAGAAAATGGTCTTCACCGCCGGCAAGCCGGTCAAGGCGGGGGACCCGCTGGTCGTCCTGGTCAGCGAGGCGGAACAGATCGCCGTCAAGCTCGCCAAGGTGAAGGTCGACGACGCCCAGGCGACCGTTACGCGTTACGAGGCGCTGGCCTCGACGCGGGCAGTTGCCGCCGTCCAGCTCGAACAGGCGCGAACCGCGCTCGCCACGGCCAAGGCGGAGCTCGAGGCGAAGGAATATGAACTCCGCCGCCGGACGATCCGGGCCCCCTTCGCCGGCGTCATGGGGATCACGACCCTCGGGGTCGGTGACTACCTGAAGGATGGGGCGGCCATCTCGACGATCGACGACCGCTCCCGCATCCAGGTCGAATTCGTCGTCTCGGAGCGGGCCGCGAGCTCGATCAAGCTTGGCCAGCCGGTGCGCGCGACGACCCTGGCGCTCACCGGCCAGGTCTTTCGCGGAACGGTCTCTGCGGTCGACAGCCGGATCGACCCGGCGTCGCGTACCCTGCGGGTCGAAGCGGTGTTGCCGAACGAGGACGACAAGCTGATCCCGGGCATGACTTTCTCGATCAGCATCAACATCCCCGGCGAATCGCGGCCGACCTTTCCCGGCCTCGCCATCAAATGGGATCGCAACGGGGCGCATGTCTGGCAGGTCATGCCGGACAATACGGTCAAACGCGTGGCGGTCACGATCCGGCGCCGCACCAACCGGACGGTATCGGTCGACGCCAAGCTGAAGGCCGGCGACAAGGTCGTCGTCGAGGGCATGGACAATCTCCAGCCCGGCCGGAAGGTCACCGTCGTCCCGTCGGGTGGGGTCCAGACAGGTGGCGGCCCATCGGGAAGCGGCCAATCGGGCGGCGGCCAATCGGGCGGCGGCCAGTGAGGCGCGTCCCCGTGGGACGGGCGCGCGGGAACGCGCCGACATGAGCCTCGGCCCCGAAACACAGCGCGCCGGGGTGTCGGCGCTCTTCATCCGCCGGCCGGTCCTCGCCTTCGTGATGAACCTTCTGGTCGTCATCGCCGGCGTCGCCGCGCTGCGCGCGGTAGAGGTGCGGGAGCTTCCCGACGTCGACCGTCCCGTCGTCACCATCCGGACGACCTATGAGGGCGCGACACCGGAAGCCATCGACGCAAAGGTGACCAGTATCCTCGAGAGCGCCGTCGCCCGCGTCCAGGGCGTGGTCTCGATCTCTTCCCAGTCGCGCGACGGGTCGAGCCGGGTGACGGTCGAATTCGCTGCCTCGACCGACCTCGAGGTCGCGGTCGGCGACGTTCGCGACGCGGTCGCCGGCGTCACCCGCCGCCTGCCGGAGGATGCGGAGGCGCCGACGGTGGTCAAGGCGGACTCGGATGCCTCGCCGGTCATCCGCATGGCCGTCTCCTCCAGGACCATGACACTCGACCAGCTGACCCGCCTGGTGGAAGACCGAATCGCCGACCGGCTGGCGGCGGTCGACGGGGTGGCGGATGCGACAACCTACGGTCTTCGCGCGCCCGTGATCCGGGTGTCGGTGAACCAGGTGGCGCTGGCGAGCCGCGGGCTGACGATGCAGGACGTCGTCACCACCCTTTCCAAGAGTTCGCTCGACGTCCCGGCCGGTACGCTCGAGAACGCGACCCAGTCGCTCCTCGTGCGGACGGAGGCGCCGATCAAGACGGCGCGTGAGGTGTCCGCCCTATACATCAACGACATCACGCGGGTCTCGGATGTCGCACGGGTCCTGCTGGCCGCGGAGACGCCCACTTCCGAGACCCGCCTGAACGGTCAGGCCGCGATCGGCATCGGGATCATTCGCCAGGCCCAGTCGAATACCCTGGACATCTCCAACGGCCTGCGGCGGGCCATCGTGGAGTTGCGCCGGGATCTCCCCAAGGGTGTCACGATATCGATCACCTCCGACGATGCTGTCTTCATCCAGGGCGCCATCGACGAGGTCGTTTCGACGCTTTTCATCGCGACGGTCATCGTCATCCTGGTGATCTTCCTTTTCCTGCGGTCGTTCCGCGCGACGATCATTCCCGCGATTGCGATTCCGGTCTCGATCCTCGGGACCATCGCCGGCATCTGGCTGGCCGGCTTTTCGATCAACATCCTGACGCTCCTCGCCCTCGTGCTGGCGACCGGCATCGTCGTCGACGATGCCATTGTCGTCCTGGAGAATATCCAGCGCAGGCGGGCGATGGGGCTGGGCCGGCGGGCGGCGACGGTTATCGGCACGCGGGAGATCTTTTTCGCCGTCATCTCAACGACCCTGACGCTGGCCGCCGTCTTCATTCCGATTTCCTTCCTGCCGGGTACCGCGGGCGGGCTCTTTTCCGAATTCGGTTTCGTGCTCGCCTTCGCCGTCGCGATCTCCTCTTTCGTGGCACTGTCGCTCTGCCCCGTCCTGGCCGCGAAATTGCTGAAGGACGGCCCCGATCCCGCGGCCACGCGGCCCGCCGGAGCGGTGGGCCGGATCTGGGATGGGCTCGGCGGCGCCGTCGGCGGCTTCTACTCCCGCAGCCTGGACCTGTGCCTGAAAGCCCGCTGGCTCGTCGTCCTGGTCGCCCTCGTCTTCGCCGGAGGCGCCTATTTCGCCTATCTGGCGCTGCCCCAGCAGTTGACGCCGACCGAGGACCGGGGCGTCATGCTGATCATGGCCCGCGCCCCGCAGGGCGTGAACCTCGACTACATGACCGAACAGGTCGCCAAGGTCGAACGGGTACTGGAGGCTTACGTCCGGAAGGGGGAGGTCACGAACGTCCTGTCGCTGATCGGGCGGGGCGGCACCAACCGCGCCTTCATCATCGCGCCGCTCGCGCCGTGGGGTGAACGGACCCGCTCCCAGCAGGAAATCCAGGCGGAGCTCCGGCGCCGCTTCGCGACCATTCCGGCGTTGCGCGTCTTTGCGCGGACGCCGAACAGCCTGGGCATCCGGGGCGGCGGTACCGGCCTCAATTTCGCGGTCGTCGGCAACGATTACGGCAAGATCGCCGTCGCGGCGGAAAAGCTCGCCGCGACCCTCTCTGCGGAGCAGAATTTCACCGACGTACGCTTCTCCTACGACACGACCCAGCCGCAGCTGACCGTAACGATCGATCGAGCGGCGGCGAAGCAACTGGGCATCACCATCGAGGCCATCTCGACGACGATCCGGACGATGGTGGACGAATACAAGGCCGCCGAACTTTTCATCGGCGACCAGATCGTCCCAATCATGCTCACCGCCGGCGCCCGTCCCGTGAACGATCCGGGGGACGTCGCGAACCTCTTCATCAAGGCAAAGGACGGCAAGATCATCCCGTTGTCGTCCGTCGTGTCGGTCAAGGAGATCGCGGTTGCCCCCAGCCTGGCGCGCGAGGGCCAGCGCCGGGCGGTGCCGCTGCAGGTGAGCCTCGCGGAGGGTGTCGCCCTCTCCCAGGCCATCGACCAGATGCGTGCCATCGCCGCGCGAACCCTGCCGGAGGGCATGGGCATCGTCCTTCTGGGCGAAGCCGCCACACTCGAGGAAAGCACCTCTGGCGCCTACATGGTCTTCGTCTTCGCGATCCTGATCGTTTTCCTGGTGCTGGCCGCGCAGTTCGAAAGCCTGACGAGCGCAGTGATCATCATGGTGACCGTGCCCTTCGGCATCGCGGCGGCCGTCTACGCCGTCGTTCTCACAGGCGGGTCGGTCAACTATTACAGTCAGGTCGGGCTGGTCCTCCTGGTCGGGATCATGGCCAAGAACGGCATCCTGATCGTGGAATTCGCGAACCAGCTGCGCGACGAGGGCGCGTCGGTTCTCGACGCGGCGCGGGGGGCGGCCAGCATCCGGCTGCGGCCCGTCATGATGACGATGGTCTCGACGGTCCTGGGCGGCGTGCCGCTGGTCCTGTCCTTCGGCGCTGGGGCGGAGGCGCGCGAGGCGCTGGGCTGGATCGTCGTCGGGGGCCTCGGCTTTGCCACCTTCTTCACCCTCTACCTGATCCCTGTGGTCTTCACCCTGATCGCAGGTTTCGCCAAGCCGCGCGCCAACGAAGCGGGTGAGCTGGAAGCGGAACTGGTCGCCGCGCGGGACAACGGCCGGGCGGCGTAGCCGGTCAGCATTGCCCCTCGCGGGGGACGGTACTTTCAGGAATTACGGTCCGGTGCGGAGAAGGCCCGGTCCATGACGTCCAGTTCCGCAGCGCGCCAGCCGTGGCCGGCCCGGAGTTCTTCTCCGAACTCGAAATGGCGGTCGCCGTCCGCGTCGTAGGCGGGCCAGTCGGGCAGGTCGCCGCCGTTCGGGTCGCCGGTCGCGGCGAAGCGCGCCCAGGCGCCCATCATCGCGTGGGCGATCGGGTCGTGGGCCGAGGTCACGTTGCAGACGGTGCCAAAGACGAAGGCCTGCTCGTCGGCATGGGTCGCCGGACGCGGCATGCCGGCGCGATAGGTGAAGGCGTAGCGGAAGGTTTTCGCCTCCCGCGCCGCGTTGTAGCGCGCGACGCCGCGCGCCCCCATGGCGAATTGGCTGTCGCCGAAGAGGCGCGACCAGGCGCGCGGCACGTCGGCATCCGTCGGGGCCGGATAGGTCGTCAGCACCTCCTCGGCCCGGTCGCCGAAATCCGCCCGGACATAGTCGCGAAAGGCTTCCGCCGTCCGGATCGACAGGCCACCGAGGAAGAAGTCGCCCTCCTCCTCGTTGCTGCCGACGATCATCGGCATGGCGCGGAAATGGCCGCCGGCATAGGCGTCGGGTTCGTCCCGCGGCACGACATGGCCGTCATGGATGGGCCGGAGGACGCGCGGCGTCGACAGGCCGCGCTGGCCGCTGGCGAAGGCGCTGGCCCGGGACAGAAGCTCGGCCGCCGGCAGTGCCCGCATCGGGGCGAGGTCCCCGCCCATCGCGCGGCCGGTTTCCTCCGCCAGTGACAGGGGAGCGAGGCGCCGGAGGGCGCCGGGGCTTTGCAGGATCGCCTGGTGGAACAGGCCGTCGGCACGGGGCGACGTGAGCAGGACGGAGATGCTGGCCCCACCCGCCGACACGCCGAAGAGGGTCACCCGTCCCGGGTCGCCGCCGAAGGCCTCGATATTGTCACGCACCCATTCGAGGGCGGCGATCTGGTCGAGCAGGCCGTAGTTGCCGGAGACGCCGTCGGGCGATTCCGCGCTCAGCGCCGGATGGGCGAGAAAACCGGCCACGCCGAGGCGGTAGTTCGGGGCGACGACGATCACGCCCTCGCGGGCGAGGCGCGCGCCGTCCGTCACGAGGCTGGACGCGGAGCCCGAGGTGAAGCCGCCGCCATAGAGCCAGACCATCACGGGATGCTTCGCCCCGGGCTCGACAGCCGGCGTCCAGACATTCAGGGTCAGGCAATCCTCATCAGGCCGCGGGCCGCGGAGGTCCGGCCGGGGCGCCTGTAGAGGGTCGGGTCCGAAGACGGCCGCGCCACGCAGCCCGGTCCATCCCGTTGCGGGTTGCGGCGGCTGCCAGCGCCGCGGCCCGACCGGCGGTGCCGCGAACGGAATGCCCAGAAACGTCGCACCGCCCCCCGGCATATCGATGCCGACCAGCCGGCCTCCGGTCGTCCGTGCCTCCGCCAAGATGGCTCGCTCCCTTTCCCGCTCGGCCTACAATTTCGTCACGAAAGGCCACAGCCCCGCATCGCCCGCCGCGATCGCAGCCGTTCCCAGCTTCTCCTGCCAGTATCTGTCGGTCCCATAGGCGTCGCGACCGCGCCACAGCCGCCGTGTCGTCCGGTGCAGGGCATGTTCCCGCGTATAGCCGATGGCGCCGTGGACCTGATGGGAAATCGTCGCGACCCGACTCGCTGCCTCGCCACAGCGCGCCTTCGCCGCCGCCGCCATCAGGAGCAGGCGCGGCCGGTCGTCGCCGTCCAGCGCCTCGGCGGCGGCGTCGGCGATGGCGCCGGCGGCCGCCACTTCGCCCGCCGCCTCGGCGAGCAGTTGCTGGACCGCCTGGAACTTGCCGATGGTCCGGCCGAACTGGGCCCGTTCCTGGGCGTGGGCGAGACTGTCTTCCAGCGCCCGGCCGAGCGACCCGGCGAGCATTGCACAGGTCAGGATCGCGCCCCACGCCAGAGTGATCTCCGGGTCGAGGCCATCCTGCGGGTCGAGCCGTTCGACCGTACCGGCCGCCGACAGGTCGACCGTGAAGCCGGTCACGGGCTCCCCCGCGATGTCCGTGGCGGCGGTCCCGTTAACCGCGTCCGGGAGCAGGCGCAGAACGCAATCCCTCTCGCCATCCCGCCCCCAGGCAACGATGGCGTCGGCCGACGCGCCCCAGGCGACCCGGTCGAGCCCGCCGCCTGCATCCTCGAGCCGCAGCGGTGCATGCGGCAGGTCGACCGCGGCGACGGTCCTGGGTGAGGCAGGCAGGCCGCGGGCGGCTTCCAGCATCCAGCCGGCCAGCGTCGTCTCCACCAGGGGGCCCGGCGCATCATGCCAACCGGCGACCCTGAGGATGGCGGCCGCGTCGCTCTTCGCGGCGCCGGCGCCATGGGGTTCGGGGAGGGCCGCACCGATCAGGCCGGCTGTCTCCAGCGCGCCCCAGAGGTCCGCCGGCCAGGCGCCGCCGTCGACCGCCGTCTGCAGCTCGGGCGTGACCTGGTCGCGGAATAGGCGGTCGGCCATGTCGCGCAGAAGATCTGATATCTCGCTCATCGGAGGCCCAGATCGCGGGCGATGATGCCCCTCAGAATTTCATTTGTGCCGCCACGGAGCGTGTAGCTCGGCGCGGTCAGGACGACATCGCGATAGATCTCCGCCAGGGCCGGGTCGATGTCGGGCTGATCGAGAAGCCGCCGCACCATGTCGGGCAGGGTCTGTTCGAACCGGGTGCCCAGGTCCTTGACCAGGGCCGCTTCCGCATTGGGCCGCTTGCCGGCGTCCAGCATGCCCGCGATCGACCCCGACATCCGGCGGAGTGCCGCGAGATGGGCGATGGCGCGGCCAATCTCGGCGCGGTCCGCGCGGTCGGCATTGTCCTTCTTCGCCGCCACAGCCGCGCGCAGCAGGCCGAGATTGGACAGGATGCGTTCCGGCCCGCTTCGCTCGTAGGCGAGTTCGCCGGTCACCAGCGCCCAACCCTGGCCCTCCGCGCCCAGCCTCATGTCCGCCGGCACGAAGACATCGTCGAAAAAGACCTGGTTGAAGTCCTGCCGGCCGGACAGATCCTCGATCGGGTGGATCTCGATGCCGGGGCTCCCGGTGTCGACGATGAATTGTGTCAGGCCGGCATGGCGGTTGCGGCCCTCGGGCGGAGAGGTGCGGGCGAGCACGATCAGGTAGTGCGCGATGCGGGCGTTGGACGTCCAGAGCTTGCTGCCGGTTATCGCGTAGCCGCCGTCGACGGGAACGGCCCTGGTCGCGACGGCGGCGAGGTCCGAACCGGCGCCCGGCTCGCTCATGCCGATGCCGAAGTAGCATTCGCCGGCCGCGATGCGGGGCAGGATATCCGCGCGCGCCCGGTCGCTGCCATGGGCCAGGATCTGCGGCGCGCTCTGCCGGTCGGCGATCCAGTGCGCGCCCATGGGCGCGCCGGCGGCGAGCAGTTCCTCGATCACGACGAACCGTTCGAGCGGGCTGCGCCCGTGGCCGGCATGATCGGGGGGGATGGTCATCCCGACATAGCCGGCCGTTCCCAGTCGCCGGCTGAAGTCCGGGTCGGGTGTGATCCAGCCGTTATGCGTGGGTCGCAGGCGGCCGGCGGCGGTTTCGGCCCGGGCGAATTCCCGAACTTCCAGGCGCAGGTCGCTGGCGGCGTCGGAGAACCGGGGTGAATCGAAGGCGAGAGGCATCGCGGCAGCATCTCGAATTCGCGCCGCCGGTCAAGGGGCCGTGCAGTCGGACGTCCGGGCGGCGGACGACCTCTCGCGGGTCCGGCTGTCACCGGCCCGCGAGAGGTCCGCAGAAGCGACCCGCGATATGCCTCTCAGAGGAAGCCGTCGAGTGCCTTCAGGAAAGCGTCCGGCCGTTCGGCAACGACCCAGTGACCGCAATTCTCGATCGTTTCGGCCCGGGCGTCGTCGGACAGGGCCGAGACGATACCGGCGAGGACGGGCCCGAGGCGGTCGCCGCCGATCCCGAGAACGGGGATCGACAACTTGTTCTCGGCAAGGGCCGCATTGACCTGGGCATCCTCGGCGAATGTCCTGTAGGTCTCCAGCCCGCCGCGAAGGCAGCCCGGCGCCGCCATCTCCGCCGCATAGGCATCGATCTCCGCATCGGAGATCGCCCCCGGATTGAAGGCGCGGGAGCGGATGAAGCTCTCGATATAGATCCGCTCCTTCCCGGCGATGAGCGCTTCCGCGAGGTCACGCTGTGCGTGAAAGCCGAAATGCCACAGGGCGGGTGCCCCCAGCATCTTGTCCCAGGGCGGGATGCCGGGGACGGGTACATCGACGATGACGAGCTTCTCGACCTCGGCCCGGTGCTTCGCCGCCAGGGGATAGGCGACCATGCCGCCGATGTCGTAGCCGACAACCGAATAGCGGTCGATCCCCAGGCCGCTGGCGAGGGCGTGGACGTCTTCCGCCATCGTCGCCTTGTCGTAGCCCGAGGCCGGCTTGTCCGACCAGCCGGCCCCGCGAAGGTCGGGGGCGATGACGGTATGGGTCTCGGCCAGCGCGGGGATGATCCCCGTCCACATCCGGGCCGACAGGGGCCATCCGTGCAGGAGGAAGACGGCCGGGCCGCTGCCCGCCTTCAGATAATGCAGGCGAACGCCGTTCGCCTGCAGGGTGAGGTTCTCAATCGCGGTTTCCTGGCCGGCCATGCTCGGTCATCGTCTCCTGTTGGTGATAAAGGGAGCGGGCTCAGCGCCCGACGGATTCGGTGCTGATCAGCTCGATCTTGTAGCCGTCCGGATCCTCGACAAAGGCGATGACGATCGAGGCGTCGGTCTTCATCGGCCCGGCGGGGCGGGCGATCTTGGCGCCCGCCTTCTCCAGCGCCTCGCAGGTGGCGTAGATGTCGTCGACGCCGATCGCGACATGGCCGTAGCCGGAGCCGTGGGTATAGGGATCGCTGCCCCAGTTGTGGGTCAGCTCCAGCACCGTGTGATCGGCCTCGCCGCCATAGCCGACGAAGGCCAGGGTGAACTCGCCCTCGGGGTAGTCCTTCTTGCGCAGGAGCTTCATGCCCAGCTTGCCGACATAGAAGTCCAGCGACTTGTCGAGGTCGTGGACACGGAACATCGTGTGCAGCATCCGGGCGCCAGCGGGCGCCGTGCCCTCGGACTGGGCGCCCGAGGGTGCGGTCATCTCATTCATGCTTCTCTCCGTCTGTTCGGTCTTCGGTTCTTATTCGGCGGCCATGGGGCTGTTTTCCGAACGCAGGATCTTGTCGATCGCGCGCCGGGCATGGACCCGCATGGCGTCATGCTTGATGTCGACCAGGGGCGCACCGAGATTCTCGGACAGTCGCGCCTGCTGGCCCTCGAGGAAAGCGAGATCCTCGGCAAAGGTGAAGGCGATCTCGTCGTAGAGGACCTGGGTCGCGTTGGGATCGTCCTGCTGGTAGCCGTTCGCCGGCGTCCAGAAGTAGTAGCAGGAGTCCTCGGTGATCGGCGTCGCACCGTGATAGAGGCGGAGTGAGAACCCGCCATCCTGGTCGCGGTTCTCCTGGGCGCCGCGGCCGACCTCCAGCGCGCCGGACCACTGGATGACGCTGCCGGGCGCGACATACTCGAACTCCTGCCAGCGATCGACCTTCACCTCGTCGCCCCAACTCGCCGCCTTCTTGTAAGTCGGGGGCGGGGTGTGGTTCAGCATCCAGCGCATGTAGCGGACGCCATTCTCCGTGCGGCTGATGTCGACGTTGGCATTGACCTGTTCCATCTGCACGCCGCCACCGATCGTCTTGCGGTGGATGAAAGGAATGTGCGTGAGGTCCATCAGGTTGTCGATCAAGAGCATGTAGTTGCACTTGACTTCGTACATGCCGTGCTTGTGCGGCCAGTTGGCGTGGTCGTCGTTCCAGGGATAGTCGATGATGAGGTCGGGGTCCGCCTGTTCGGGGTCGCCCATCCAGACCCAAATGAACTCCTGCCGCTCCACGGTCGGATAGGCCTTGACCCGCGCCTGCGGCGGGATCGAGTCCTGACCGGGGATCCAGACGCATTTTCCCGCGCCGTCGAAGATCATGCCGTGATAGCCGCATTGCAGGCCGTTCGGCTGGATGTTGCCCATCGACAGCGGCGCCGCCCGGTGGCAGCAGCGGTCCTCCAGCACGGCGGCCTTGCCGTCCGGACCGCGGAACACCACGACCTTCTCGTTCATGATGGTGCGGGCCAGCGGTTCCTCGCCAAGCTCGCTGTCCCATGCGATCTGGTACCAGGCATTGCGGGGCCAGGGCCAAGCGCCTTCTTCTCTCATCTGTTCCTCCCAACAAGGATGTTTGCTGTGCGCCGCTCGCCGGGGCGCTTCGTTGCAATTGAAACAAAGGCCGAAGGTCGTTTCAACTGAAACAAAAAGACAACATCGTTACATATGCAACGAAATGGCTTTTGTTGAGCGGCGTCGGATGATGTTATCAGACAAGACGTTCAACCCCGGCCGGTAGATGACCGACACCGATACACACGATATCGACCGCGACCTGCTCGACCTCGACGGCTTTCTGCCCTACCGATTCGCGGTGCTGGCGCAGAGCCTCAGCCGCGAGATCGAGGAGGAGCATCGCAAGCGCCACAAGCTGGCGATGAAGGACTGGAAGGTCATGCAGGTCCTCGCCCTGCATGGCGAGCTCATGCCGGCCGACATCCACCGACTCGGCTCCCAGAACAAGGCGCAGATCAGCCGGGCCCTGAAGTGCCTGGTCGATCGCGACATCGTGGCCAAGCGGCCGCATCCGGACGACAACAGGACCTTCAGTGTCTCGATGACCGAGAAGGGCTGGGCGATCTACGAGGCGATCGTGCCCCTGATGCGCCGGCGCCAGGCGGAGATCGTCGAGCATCTGCCCAAGGACGAGGTGGCGGAACTGCGCCGCCTGCTCGGCCGTCTGGAAACGGCGCTTTCGGACCCAGACGACGGCTCTCGCTGACAAGGCGGCGGCGCGCCAATTGCATTTGATGGCGCCTCTCCGGCCCGATAGTCTTTCCACAAGGGGTTGACCCAAAAGAAATCTTCCGCGCGGCGCGAGCGGTGACGGAACGGGAGAGAGACATGTCCGCCGAGAGATCCTTCAAGAAAGAGGTCGAACTGCTGCGCCTTGGGGAGGGGGAGACTTTCCATGGCGAGGGTATCCTTGCCGTCACCAAGGCACTTCTCCAGTCCGGGGTCGCCTATGTGGGCGGCTATCAGGGCGCGCCGGTCTCCCACCTGATCGACGTTCTGGTCGACGCGGCGGAGCTGATGGACGAATTGGGCGTCCATGTCGAGACCTGCACCAACGAGGCCGCGGCTGCCGCCATGCTGGGCGCCTCCATCAACTATCCGCTTCGCGGCGCGGTGACCTGGAAATCCATCGTCGGGACCAACGTCGCGGCCGACGCACTCTCGAACCTCTCCTCGCCCGGCGTCATGGGCGGTGCCCTGATCGTCGTCGGCGAGGACTATGGCGAGGGGGCGAGCATCATCCAGGAGCGCTCCCACTCCATGGCGATGAAGTCGTCCATGTGGCTCCTCGACCCGCGCCCGCAGCTCGACAAGGTCGTTGACATGGTCGAGGCCGGGTTCGAGCTGTCGGAGGCGTCGAACACGCCGGTGATGATGGAGCTGCGCATCCGCGCCTGCCACGTCCAGGGGCGCTTCACCGCCAAGGACAACCGGCGCTCGCCCGCCAACACGAAAGAACGGCTGGCGGAGCCCGCGCCCTTCAATTACGCCCGTCTCGCCCATCCGCCGGTCACCTTTATCCAGGAAAAGCTGAAGGTCGCCGAACGCCTGCCGGCGGCGCAGAAGTTCATCCGGGAGCGGGCCCTCAACGAGGTCTTCGGCGGGGACATCGACCGGCTGGGCATCATCCTCCAGGGCGGTTTGCACAATAATCTCATGCGCCGGCTGGAAGGGCTGGGCCTCGCCGACGCTTTCGGCAACAGCCGGATCCCGCTTCTCGTCCTGAACGTCGTGCATCCGCTGGTGCCGGAAGAGATCTCCGAGTTCTGCGCCGGCAAGGACGCCGTCCTGATCCTGGAGGAGGGCGACCCCGAATATATCGAGCATCAGGTCAACGTGATCGCCCGCCGCGCGGATCTGCAGACCCGCATCTACGGCAAGGAGATGATGCCGACCGGGGAATATTCCGGTGTGGCGATGCTGGAGGGGCTCGCCGAATTCTTCGCAACCGCCCCCCAGCCGGGCCTCGACCTCACCGCCGTCGCCGCTGCGAAGGAGACCCTCGACCGGACCCGGGAAGGGGCGGCCACCGCCATCGGCGCGCCACTGCCGCACCGCCCGCCGCAATTCTGCACCGGCTGCCCGGAGCGGCCAGTCTTCTCGGCCCTCAAGCTGCTGCAAAGCCGGATCGGCAAGGTGCATATCTCCGCCGATATCGGCTGCCATGCCTTCGGGACGTTCGAGCCGTTTTCCATGGGCAATTCCATCCTGGGCTACGGCATGTCGCTCGCCAGCGCCGCAGCCGTCGCACCATTCCAGCAGAAGCGGTCGATCTCCATCATGGGCGACGGCGGCTTCTGGCATAACGGCATCACGACCGGGGTGATCGGGACGATGCTGAACGAGGGCGATTCGGTCCTCATCATCATGCAGAACGGCTACACCTCGGCCACCGGCCAGCAGTTCATCCCGAACAGCGCCGCCGGCAAGGGCGGCCGCGCGCCGGGCATGGAGATCGAGGCGACCTTGCGGGCGCTCGGCGTGCCCTGGCTCCGGCGTATCCGGACCTACGGCGTCTCAAAGATGGTCGAGACCATCGAGGAGGCGCTGACGACCGACGCGAAGGGCCTCAAGGTCATCATCGCCGACGGCGAATGCCAGCTAGCCCGCCAACGTCGCCTGCGGGGCGAGAACGCGGCGAAGCTGGAACGGGGCGAACGGGTGGCCCTGCCGCGCTTCGGCGTCGACGACGAGGTCTGCACCGGCGATCATTCCTGCATCCGCCTGTCGGGGTGCCCCAGCCTGACGGTCAAGCCGAACCCGGATCCGCTCCGGTCCGACCCGGTCGCGAACGTCAACAATGGCTGCGTCGGCTGTGGGCTGTGCGGCGAGGTCGCCCATGCCGCGGTCCTCTGCCCCTCCTTCTACCGGGCGGAGCGGGTGCGCAACCCGAAACCCGTCGAGAAGGCGATCTTCAATTTCCGCGACCGGGCCATCCGCTGGCTCAACCGCAAGTCCGGCGGGACCGGTACCGGCAGCGGGGAGGCCCGTCCATGAGCGGCGATCGCGCGCTGACCCTGCTCATCGCCGCACTGGGCGGCGAGGGCGGCGGCGTTCTCTCCGACTGGATCGTGAACGCCGCCCGGGCGGGCGACTTTCCGGTCCAGGCGACCTCGATCCCGGGCGTCGCCCAGCGGACGGGTGCCACGACCTATTACAT
>CAYGKX010000008.1:0-2229 GCA_964350225.1 uncultured Rhodospirillaceae bacterium
GACGACGAGCTCCGCGCCCGCACCCTCTGCCGCCACATCCTGGGCACGCCCGTCGCCGAGGACAGGGTCCTCTATCACGAGGAGGAGGTCGCCTTCCTGCTCCATGTCACGTCGACGAGCGACCGGAAATTCCTGCTGCTGGAAGGCGGCGATCACGACCGGCAGGAAATGTGGCTTCTGCCGACCGATGCGCCCGACGGCGACCTCGTCTGCGTCGCCCCGCGGCGCGACGGGCACGAATATCACGGCGACCATCACGACGGCTGGCTCTACATCGTCACCAACGACCGGCACAACAATTTCCGTCTGGTCCGCGCGCCCATCGACGCGCCTGGCGAGGCGAACTGGGAAGAAGTCATGGCGGCGTCGGACGACGTCTTCCTGACCGGTCTCCACGCCTTCAGCGGCCATCTGGCGATCGAGGAACGGGAGGCGGGGCTTCCCCATATCCGCATCCGGCGCATGGCTGACGGGGCGGATCACCGCATCGACTTCGGCGAAGCCGACTATGACGTCGGTCTTTCGATCAATGCGGAGTTCGACAGCCCCTTCGTGCGCCTCAGCTATACCTCGCTCGCGACGCCCAACACGGTCCTCGACTACGATTTCGAGACCCGCGAGACGAGTGTGCGCAAGGTGCAGGAGATCCCCTCTGGCTACGACCGCGACGCCTATGTGACGGAGCGGGAGATGGCGCCGGCGCCGGACGGGACCCTCGTCCCGGTCTCCATCGTGCGCCGGAAGGACACCCCGCTCGATGGCACGGCGCCGCTCTATCTCTATGCCTACGGCTCCTACGGCCACTCGATCGACCCCTATTTCTCGACCGCGCGGCTGTCGCTCCTCGACCGGGGCTGGGTCTTCGCGCTGGCCCATCCGCGCGGCGGGTCGGAGATGGGGCGCGCCTGGTACGAAACCGGCAAGCTGGCGCACAAGGCAAACACCTTCACCGACGTCATCGCCTGCGGCCGCCATCTGGCGACGACCGGCCATACGTCGGAGGGGCTGGTGACGGTGGTCGGCGGCAGTGCGGGCGGCCTGATGGTCGGGGCCTGCGTGAACATGGCGCCCGACCTCTTCAAAGCCGGGGTCGCCCATGTCCCCTTCGTCGACGTCGTCAACACGATGCTCGACGACAGCTTGTGGCTGACCGCCTCGGAATTCACCGAATGGGGCAACCCTATCGCCGACCCGGACGCCTATTTCCGCATCAAGTCCTACAGCCCCTACGACAATGTCGAGGCCAAGGACTACCCGCATCTGTTCGTCTCCGGCGGCATCGCCGACCCGAGGGTGACCTATTGGGAGCCGGCGAAATGGGTCGCCCGCCTGCGCGACCGTAAGACCGACGACAACCTGATCGTCATGCGCATGAACATGGACGCGGGCCACGGCGGCTCCTCCGGCCGCTGGGACCACCTGAAGGAAGTCGCGGAGGAATATGCCTTCCTGTTCAAGGTCTACGGAATGGCCGACGGTTAACATCGAAACGAGCTTGACCAACCGCGCACGTGACCGCGCGTCGGCGGGCCGCTAATCTCTCGCCATGACTGCTCCGACAGACCTGTTGCCCGGCGCCGCCGGGAAGACCGCCTTCGTCACCGGCGCCGCGGGCGGCATCGGCCGCGCGGTGGTCGACCTCTTTCGCACGGCCGGCGTCAAGGTCGGCGCGGCGGACCGGGAGGGGCTCGACCCGCCGTCAGAGGGCTACCTGCCGCTTGTCATGGATGCGACCGCCGAACGGCAGGTCGTCGCCGCCATCGGCTCGGTCGCCCACCGCTGGGGGGCGATCGACTATGTCGTCCATTGCGTCGGCAAGACCGGGGTCGGGCCCTTGGCAGACCTGTCGCTCGACGCCTGGAACGACATGATGGCGACCAACCTGACCTCCGCCTTCCTCGTTGCCCGGGAGGCATCGCGCCGCTTCCGGAAGCCCGGCGGCGTGCTGGTCTGGTTCGCCTCGACCAACGGGCTGAACGGCGGCACCCGCTTTTCCGGCCCCGGCTACGGCGCGGCCAAGGCGGGCATCGTCAACCTCACGCGCTATCTCGCCCGCGAATGGGCGCCGGATGGCCTCCGCGTCTGCTGCATCGCGCCCGGCCCCGTCGACACGCCGATGCTCGACCGGTTGAGCGACGACGACCATGCGGCGCTCAAGGGCGGCATCCCCCTCGGCGCCTACACGACGGCGGATGAGATCGCGGCGACCGTCGCCTTCCTCTGCTCGCC
>CAYGKX010000008.1:2239-6677 GCA_964350225.1 uncultured Rhodospirillaceae bacterium
CCAACGTCTCCGGCGGCCTGGTCCTGGATTGAGACCACAGAAGGAACTGCCCCATGGCCCACCCGCTCGACATCCCCGAGAACGTCCGCGACATGGTGCAGGGCCGGCTCGGCAAGACCCATGCCTACGACCGGCTGGACCCGAAGAAGACGGCGCTCGTGGTCGTCGACATGCAGAATTATTTCATGAAGGACGGCTTCCCGGCCTGCTGTCCCTCGGCGCGGGAGATCGTGCCGACGGTCAACGACCTGGCGAGCGAGCTGCGGGCGGCGGGCGGGCAGGTCGCCTGGATCGTCACCGAGGCCCTGCCGGAGGACGCGAATGACTGGGCGAACCTCTATCAGATGATGGGCGCGAAGGCGGGTGCGGCGCGGTATGCCGGGCTGGAGCGGGAGAGCGAGGGCTATGAATTGTGGCCCGAGATGGACGCGAAGCCGGGGGACGAGACGGTCGTCAAGACGCGCTACAGCGCAATGATCGAAGGCTCCTCCAACCTGCACAAGGTCCTGAAGGAGAAGGGCATCGACACCGTCCTCATCACCGGCGTCGCGACCAACGTCTGCTGCGAGGCGACGGCGCGCGACGCCATGATGCTGGGCTACCGGACGGTCATGGTGCACGACGCCAACGCGACCTTCTCGGACGCCGAGCACAACGCGTCGCTCGCGACCTTCTACAAACAGTTCGGCGACGTGCAGTCGGCCGAGGAGACGAAGGCATTTCTCGCAGCCGGGGCAACCGAGGCCGCCGGCTGATCCTTCCGACAGCTTGACCGAGATCAAGGCGCGGACGGCCGTCCGGCGCGACTGTTCCTCCATGCCCGGCATCGCATGCCCGATACAGGCCCGGGCCAAGAAGGAGACAGGCGCCATGACCGACGCGATCAAGATCATCCAGCGGGAACACCGGGCGATGGCCGCGGTGATCCATGCCTTCGATCATGTGCTGGACGAGGTCCGGGACAAGAAGCTTGCGCCCGATTTCGAGCTGTTCGAGGCGATCCTCGACTACATCACCGATTTCCCGGATCACTTCCACCACCCGAAGGAGGACGACTATCTTTTCACCGCCCTCCTGAAGCGGGATCCGTCGATGCAGGAGACGATCGACAAGCTCGAACACGAGCACAAGGAAGGCTACCGCTTCATGGCCGACCTGCGCTGGAAGCTGGACGACTGGCAGAAGGACCCCGAGGGCGGAATGGACGCCTTCTACGATGCCGCCAAGCACTATATCGAGCTCGAACGCAAGCATATGGGGCTGGAGGAGCAGAAGGTGATCCCGGCGGCGAAAAAGGCGTTGACCGCGAACGACTGGCGGGAGATCGACGCGGCCTTCGAGGCGAACGACGATCCGATCTTCGGCGACCGGCCGCGCCAGGACTTCGACAAGCTCTTCGCGCGCATCGTCTCCCTGGCGCCGGCGCCCTACGGCCTCGGCGAGCGCAAGCCGCCGCCGCCGGAGGCACCCCAGGACGATCATGTCCGCTACCGCCGCGAGGTCATCAACCTCCACTGGATCTGACCGCTGGGGTCGGGAGGGGAACCACGTCCTCGCAGAGATGATCCCCTCTCCCCGCAGGAAGTGTATCTTCCCGGCGTCGACCGCAAACACTACCACCCCGAACAACCGCGTGACGACGCACGCACCTCTCGCACCGGCTGGCGCCCGGTCGCGCGATGGTGCATGACTGGTGCGGATCCACCCCCGCGCCGCTCATGCCCTCCTATTTCGCCTTCATCCGCGCCAACGCGCGCTTCCTCGCGTTCGGCTTCCTGCTCACCCTGGGCTCCAGCTTCGGGCAGACCTTCTTCGTGTCCCTGTTCGGGGTTCAGATCCGCACGGCCTTCGGGTTGAGCGACGGGGAGTTCGGCCTCGGCTATTCCCTCGCGACCCTCGCCTCCGGGCTTACCCTCGTCTGGCTCGGCAAGCGCATCGACGACGTACCGCTGCCGCGCTACAGCAGCCTCGTCTGTCTCGGCCTCGCCCTGTCCTGCGCCGCCATGGCCCTGGCACCGGCGGTCCCGGTCCTGTTCGCGGCCTTTTTCGGTCTGCGCCTGGCGGGGCAGGGGCTGATGACCCATACCTCCGTCACGGCCATGGCGCGCTATTTCGACCGCGACCGCGGCAAGGCGATCAGCGTCGCCTTTCTGGGCCTGCCGATCGGCGGCATCGTGCTGCCGCTGGTGGCCGTCGCCGCCATTGCCGCGATCGGCTGGCGGGAGACCTGGGCCGTGGCCGCGGCCCTTCTCGCCCTCGGTTTCCTGCCGGCGATGCGCTGGTGCCTGCGCGGTCATGAACGGATGAGGGCGGTGGAGGGCGAAGAGACGGACCCTCCACCACCGGAATCCGACACCTCTTCCGCGGCTGCGGCCGGTTCCTCTTCCGGCATCCGGCAATGGACCCGGGCCGAGGTGGCGCGCGATCTCCGCTTCTACCTCATCGTGCTCGGGGTCATCGCCTCGCCCGCGATTCTCACCGGCACGATCTTCCATCAGGCCCGGCTGGCGACGGAGAAGGGGTGGGACATCGCTCTCCTCGCTGCCGGGTTCGGCGGCCTTTCCGTCGTCCAGATCTGCGTGTCGCTTCTGACCGGCGTTCTCGTCGACCGGTTCGGCGCCACCCGCGTCATGCCCTGGTCGCTCGCGCCCCTCTTCGCTGCCCTCGTCGTGCTCGGCTTGTCGGACGACCCGGCGGCCGGCGTCGCCTATCTGGTCCTTGCCGGTGCGAACATCGGTGCGCAGATGGCCTCGACCGGCGCCATGTGGGCGGAGCTTTACGGCGTCCGGCATATCGGCGCCATCCGCGCGCTCATCACCGCGATCATGATGTTCTCGACCGCCCTCGCCCCGGTCGGCATGGGCGCGCTGATCGACATGGGCGTCCGCTTCGACACCATCGTCCTCGGGTGTGCCGGCTACATAGTCGTCGCGATGCTGTTGCTGTGGCGTGCGGCCCGGCGGTAACCGAAGCCCTATGTGGATCGGGCCCCGCATGCGAATAACGGGTGAGTCTCAACGACGATCTGCACCAGGGAAGCGGCCATGAATGTGATCACCGACGTCATCCTGCCGCTCGCGCTGGCGTTCATCATGCTGTCGATGGGACTGGCCCTGACGCCGGCGGACTTCACCCGCGTTGTCCGCCAGCCCCGGGCCGCCATCCTGGGACTGGGCGCCCAGATGGTGTTGCTTCCGGTCCTTGCGTTTCTCCTGGTCCTGCTGTGGCGCGCGGTTGGAACGATGGAGCCGGCCCTGGCGGTCGGCTTCATGATCATCGCGGCCTGTCCCGGCGGCGTGACATCCAACCTCATGACCCATCTCGCGAAGGGCGACACCGCCCTGTCGATCAGCCTGACCGTCATCACCAGCGTTCTGGCCGCCGTGACCGTCCCGCTCATCGTGTCGGCGGCGATGGACTGGTTCATGGGCGCGGCGGCGCCCCCGTTGCCGATCGTCGGCACCATTGCCGGTATCTTCGCGATTGTGACCGTGCCGCTCGTGGCGGGGATGATCGTCAAAGGTCTGCGTCCGGGTCTCGCCGAGCGGATCGAGCCGAGCTGCCGGCGGACCGCCGCGGGTCTTTTCGTCGTCATCGTCCTCGCCGCCGTCGCCTCGGAATGGACATTGCTGGTGACCCATTTCGCGGAGATCGGCCCGCCGGTACTGGCCCTCAACCTCCTGTGCATGGCCATGGGTTGGGTCGTCGCCCGGGCGGGGCGGCTGGGGCAACGGCAATCGATTGCGATTACCCTGGAGGCCGGCCTGCAGAACGGAACGCTCGCCGTCCTCATTGCCGCGACTTTCCTCGCCAACGACCTGATGGTCCTTCCGGGGGGCGTCTACAGCCTCGTCATGTTCTTCACGGCCGGCGGCTATATCGCCCTGCTGGTCGCACGGCGGGGCGCCTCCCCGCACTAAAGGGGCGTCCGTCCCGGCCCCCGGCAAAGTGGCACCCTTACAATTTTCGGGATGCAGCGCCGGCGGGCGGCTTGTATCTTCGCTGCTTCCCGTATGCCCATTGCAGTTTCATCGCCAAAGGCCGCGCCATGCAGGACCTTCTCGCTTCCATCGCGCCCCGTATCGCCGAATTGCCGGAAAGCGGCATCGTCGAGGTCGTCAATCATGCGCGGCTGCGCGGCGATCTCGTCCCTCTGTGGATCGGCGAGGGCGATCTGCCGACGCCGGAATTCATTTCCGACGCCGCGATCAAGGCGCTGCGCGACGGGCAGACCTTCTATACCTGGCAGCGCGGCATCCCGCCGCTGCGGGACGGCATCGCCCGCTACCTGACGACGACCTACGGGGTGCCCGTCGACGCGGAGCGGATCTTCGTCACGGTCGGCGGCATGCAGTCGATCATGCAGACGGTGCAGATGCTGCTCGAGCCGGGGGAGGAGGTCGTCGGCCGGGGCCGAGGGCAGGGCCGAGCACCGTCG
>CAYGKX010000008.1:6691-21456 GCA_964350225.1 uncultured Rhodospirillaceae bacterium
ACAAACCCGTGCCGCTGACCTTCGGCAACCGTGGCTGGAGCCTCGACCTCGACCGTCTCTTCGACGCGGTGGGGCCGAAGACGAAGGCGATCTTCGTCAACTCTCCCGGCAACCCGACGGGCTGGATGATGACGCGGGAGGAGCAGCAGGCCCTTCTCGATTTCGCCCGGGCGCGCGGTCTGTGGATCATCTCCGACGAGGTCTACGGCCGCATGACCTATGAGGTGGAGCGGGCGCCCTCCTTTCTGGAGATCATCGAGCCCGACGACCGGGTGATCGTCTGCAACACCTTTTCCAAGAACTGGTCGATGACCGGCTGGCGCATCGGCTGGGTCGTGGCGCCCGCGGCGCTGGGGCAGGTCTACGAGAACCTCATCCAGTACAACACGTCGGGCGTGCCGACCTTCCTGCAATATGGCGCCGTCGCCGCGATCAACGAGGGCGAGACCCATGTGAAGAAGCTGGTCGAGCGCTGCCGTGTCGGCCGGGAGATGGTGACGAAGACCTTCGACGGCCTGCCGCGCATCCGCTACGCCCCGCCACAGGGCGCCTTTTATGCCTTCTTCGCGGTCGCGGGGGAGCCGGACAGCCGCGCGCTTGCCTTCAAGATCGTGGACGAGGTGGGGGTCGGGCTGGCGCCGGGCTCCGCTTTCGGGGCGGGCGGCGACCCCTATCTCCGGCTCTGCTTCGGCTGCAGCCATGAGCTCTTGCAAAAGGGGCTCGACCGGCTCGCCGACATGTTCGGGTAAGCACGCGGACCCTTCGACCATGACCAAACGCCCACCGCCCTGGGAGTGGCCCGCCCACCCCCCGTCCCAGATCGCCGCCTTCGAGGCCCAGGGGACCTACAGTGCCGAAACCCTCGCCAGTCGCATCGCGCGCCTGGCGGGGGAGGCTCCCGAGACGCCGGCCCTGATCGAAGCCGGCCGGGAGGTTTCCTACGGTGCCCTCGCCGAGATGATGGAGGCGGTGGCCGCCGGCCTCGCCGCCCGGGGGGTCGCACCTGGCGACAGGGTCGCCCTCCAGTTGCCCAGCGACACCGGTTTCGTTGCCGCCTATCTCGGCATCGCCCGCCTGGGCGCCGTGACGACCTTGATCCATATGGCCTATGGCCCCGGCGAAATCGCGCCGCTGGTCGCTCATGCCCGGCCCTATGCGGCCATCGTGGCGCCGGCTACCGAGAAGCATACCGGGGCGGCCGCCTTCTCCGCCCTCGCGGACGGAGACGGCGTTCTCGATCATGTTCTGACCGGGGCCGGTGCCGAGTGGGACTCTCTTCTCGCGTCGCGACCGGCTGACCCGCCGCTCCCCACAGCGGCCGATCCGCTCACCCTCGGCTTCACCAGCGGTACGGTTTCCGCCCCCAAGGCGGTTGCGAGCAGCCACAGGATGATGCTGGCAAACTGCGACCGGGCCGCTCCGCCGCTCAGTATCGGACCGGGTACCCGTGTCGCGGTCGCCTCGCCCTTCTCGCATCTGTTCGGCATCGGCGTGCTGACCACCGTCCTGGCGGCCGGCGGAACCATGATCGTGATGCCGCCCTACACGCCCGACAGCATGGTCTCGACGGTGGCCGATAACGACGCGGAACTTCTCTACTGCGCCCCGGCCCATATCGCGGCGATCCTGGCGGAAGAGCCGACGGCGCTCGCCCGCATCCGGACGCTCCGCCGCACCTATATCGGCGGTTCGATCCTGAGCCCCGAACTGGCGGCCGCCTGGGAGGCGGCGGTGCCCGGCAACGGCAATCGCGCATTACAGCAGTTCGGTATGACCGAAACGCTGATCACTCTGACGACACCCGCTGAATGGCCGGCGGCGCGGCGACACACCACCGTCGGGATCTCCGAGGTGGGGCTCGACTGCCGGGTTGTCGACGAGGAGGGGGCGGAAACGTTGCCGGGGGTGGAGGGCCTGCTTCAGGTTCGCGGCTACTCCGTATTCGCCGGCTACGCAGGCAACCCGGCAGAAACGGCCGCGGTCCTCGATGCCGATGGCTGGTTCACCACCGGCGACCTCGCGCGCCGCACCGATCTCGGCGACTTCGTCATCACCGGACGGGTCAAGGACGTCATCAATCGGGGCGGGGTCAAGTTCAACCCAGCCGATCTGGAGCATGCCTTCGCCGCCCACCCGAGTATCGTTCAGGCAGCGATCGTGCCGCTGCCCGACCCGGTGTTGGGGGAACGGGCCTGTCTATGCGTCACGCTCAGGCCCGGTGCGAACTTCGGCCTGGATGACGCCCGGGCCTTCCTCGCCGCGCGCAATGTCGGCAAACGCCTGTGGCCGGAAAGGGTGGAAGTGGTCGACGACATGCCGGTCACGCCGACGCGGAAGGTGGTAAAGCGGAGACTGGTCGAATTGCTTCTGGCGCGCGACGAGGAGCGTATCGCCTCCTGATCTGCAGAAGGGCCGATTCCGTTAGGGGTGCCGTCGTCCCGCGTCCTCGCGCATCCTGCTACGTCCCCTACCGTCCTGGAGGGCCGATGAGATGGTCGAGCAGGGCGCGGCGCCGGGCGTCCCGTGCCGCCGCCGGCTCCCGCCGCCGCAGGAGGCCCATGGTCAGGATCGCGGCATAGAGAAGTTCAGACCGCATTTCGGCGTCCGCGTCGTTCTGGCCGGCGGCGCGGAACAACGCCTCCATGTAGGCGATCCTGCGGGCGTCGACACGGCGCACGGCTTCGGCCGCCGCCGGGTCGCGGCGCGCCCATTGGCGGATGGCGAGTTCCGGTGCGAAGTCGATGGCGGGCGACGCGCTTTCCGCATACAGGGCGCGCAGCTTGTCGCGCGGCCCGCCGCCCTGCGCTTCGACCCTCTCGATGATCGCGTCCGTCTCCCGCGAGGCCCAGGCCTCCAGCACCTCCGCCAGAAAGGCCTCGCGGCCGGTGAAATGCCAATAGAAGCTGCCCTTGGTTACGCCCAGCCGCCGGCACATGTCGTCCAGCCGGATCGCTCCCGGGCCGCCCTCGCCCAGAGCGGTCAGGCCGAAGGCGAGCCAGTCGGCCTTGCCCAGCCGCTCCACGGCCTTGTCCCTCCGCGCAGGGCCTGCCGACATCGACCTCATCTCCATACTTTTTAGTATTGACCGAGCCTAGCGGGGGGCGCTACTCATTTCAATACCAAAAGGTATGGTCCCTCACGGGACGAGACATTTCCGGCCGCCGCCGGATGGGAGGCAGAGATGGACTACGGTATCCCCCGCAGGATCTACGACGAGGATTGCGAACGGTTTCGCGATTCCGTGCGGGCCTTCCTGGAAAAAGAGGTGCTGCCCCATTACGCCGAATGGGAAGAAGCCGGCGAGACGCCGCGCGATATCTGGAAACGCGCCGGGGACATGGGCCTCCTGGGCACCAGCATCCCGGAGGAATTCGGCGGCTCCGGCGCCGGGTTCCTTTACGACGCCGTGGTGATCGAGGAACTGGGCCGTGCTGGTCTGTCCGCCCCGGCCTGGGACATGCACGGCCATATCATCTCCCCCTTCATCGTCGCCCACGGGACCGACGAGCAGAAGGCTCGCTGGCTGCCGAAGCTCGCCGCCGGCGAGGTCATCGCCTCCATCGGTCTGACGGAGCCGAACAGCGGCAGCGACCTTGGCGGGCTGCGCACCACCGCGGTGATGGACGGCAACGAGTTCGTCATCAACGGGGCCAAGACCTTCATCACCAATGGCATCATTGGCGACATGCTGCTCCTCGCCGCCTCGACCGATCCGTCAAAGGGCGCCAAGGGCGTGTCGATGTTCCTGATCGACACGAAGACCGAGGGCTACAAGAAGGGCAAGAAGCTCAAGAAGGTCGGCAACAAGGCCCAGGACACGGCCGAGCTTTTCTTCGACGACATGCGGGTGCCGGCGGATGCGCTTCTGGGTGGCGACGAGTTCGGCTGGGGCATGCTCATGCACGGTCTCGCCCGCGAACGCATGGTCGTCGCGGTCCGCTCCATGGCCATGTGCGAGGCGGCACTGGAACAAACCGTCGCTTACACGAAGGACCGCAAGGCCTTCAACCAGCGGGTTTTCGACTTTCAAAACACCCAGTTCAAATTGGCCGACCTCGCGACGGCAATCCACGCGACCCGGCCCTTCGTCGACGAGTGTATCGCCGCGGTGGCCGAGGACAGGCTGTCCGCCGAGACGGCGGCGATGGCCAAGCTCTGGACGACGGAGCTCGCCGACCGGGTGCTCGACGATTGCGTCCAGCTCCATGGCGGCTATGGCTATATGTGGGAATACCCCATCGCCCGCGCCTGGGCCGACGCCCGCATCCACCGCATCTATGCCGGGACGAACGAGATCATGAAGTACATCATTTCGCGGACGTTGTAGGCCATTGGCGCATCGTTGTAATTTCGTTCTGGATCGTCCGGTTTGAAAGAAGCGCACGGGGTGTGTTCCGGAATCCGCACCCGTCTGTAACAGGGTCCCCGGCTCTCCGCTGCGCTGCGGCCGGGTTGGCGGCGGTCCGAATGAGATTGCTCCACGCCACCCCGGCCCCGGAGCCGGGGACCATCGCCGCGCCGGGCGAATCTCTTGCCAACTTCAGCCCCCGCCAGCAGTCTTCTCCCAGCATGAGCGACCAGACAGAAAGCCTCCTCCCCGCCGACCCGACCGCGCCGACCCTGGGCGCGATGATCGCGCTGGCCGCGAAATGGCAGGGCGGGGCGGAGATGTTCGCCGACCCGGACGACCGGCTGACCGGCGACGAGACCCTGGAGGCCATTGCCCGGGTCGCCGGCGGGCTTGCGGCGCGCGGCATCGGCAAGGGATCGGTCGTCGCCTTCCTCTCGGGCAGCTCCGTCCGGCATGCCGTGACCTTCTTCGCCTGCCAGTGGCTGGGGGGCGTCGCCTGTTCGCTCCATGCACGGGACACGGCCGAACGGCTGGGCCGGACGGCGGGCTGGCTGGAGGTCGACGCCATCGTCTTCGACGACGGGATGGCCGACATGGCGCGGCGCATCGCGGGCGACAGCGGCCGGTCGCCGCTCCTCGTCAATTTCGGCGACATGCCGCTCGACCCGGCGGCCACCTGCTTCGCGGACCTCCGGGCCGCCGATCCCATTCCGATGGCCGACCTGTCGCCGGACGATCCGGCGGCGATACTGCTTTCCTCCGGCACCACCGGCGCGCCCAAGGGTGTCGTCCATCTTCACCGGACGCTCTTTGCCGCCTCCCGGGTCTGCGGGCCGGTCTATGGCGAGACGGCGCCCGGCGACGCCATAATCGTCGTGATGGCGCCGTCCTTTGCCGCCTGGGTCATCATCTGCCTGCCGATGATCGCCGCGCGGGTGCGCGTGGTCTTCGACCGCGCCTTCGATCCGGCCGGCTTCCTTGAGACCCTCGCGCGGGAGCGGATCACCCAGGCGCCGCTGGTCCCGACCATGTGGCGCATGGTGCTCGCGGCTGGCCCGGAGCGATACGACCTCTCCGCCCTCAAGTCGCTCACCTTTTCCGGAGAGCCGGGGACGCCGGACCTGGTCGCGGCGCTGGCCGAGCGGATGACGCCCGACGTCCGCACCGCCTACCTGTCCTCCGAAGGCAATACCGCCTCCGCCATCGCGGCCGGTCCCAAGACCCTGATCGCGGCGGGAAAGGCGGGGTCGGCCGGCAAGCCGGTGCCGGGCGCGGACCTCCGCCTCGTCGACCCGGAGGGCGGGGTCGATGCCGTCCTCCCCGCCGGCACTCCGGGTGAGATCCTCTTGCGCAGCCCGTCCCTCGGCGCGCGCTACTGGAAGGACGAGGCCCGGACGGCGGAGAAGTTCGTCGGCGGGTGGTGGCGGTCGGGCGACCTGGGCCGGCTGGACGCGGACGGCGACCTTTTCGTTGTCGGCCGCACGGACAACGTCATCAACTCCGGCGGCATCAAGGTCCATGCAGAGGAGGTCGAGGTGGCCCTCAGCAAGCATCCCGGGGTCGCCATGGTCGCGGTGATCGGCGCCCCCGACGAGACCTGGGGCCAGCGGATCGAGGCCCATGTCGTTCGCGCGGATCCGGCGCTGGAGGAGGCCGCGCTCCTCTCCTTCTGTCTGGAAGAGGCGGGCCTGCCGCGCATGAAGCTGCCGAAGAAGGTCGTCTTCGTCGAGGCCTTGCCGACCGGCCCGACCGGCAAGCTCTATCGCCGTGGCCTATTGGGGTGAGGACGGCGCGCCTGCGCCGGAGCCCGCCTGAGCCTGGACCGCGCGCCCCGCATTCTGGCGGATCAGGGTGTGGACGAAGCGCAGCTTGTCGATGACGCCGGGGGCCAGGACGAAGGGATAGAGGTCCGGCTGACCCATGGAGCGGTTCAGGCTGTTGACCGCGTGGGTCAGGGGCAGCCAGGTCGTCACCATCTGGTCGAAATCCTCCCGGTCGTAGGGGTCGAAATCGGCGACGGCGGTCAGCGAAGGGTCTCTGCCCTCGCCCGGACGGACATGCAGGCCGAAGGCGTGGGCCGTCTCCAGGGTGTCGACAATATGGAGATAGTGCGCCCAGGTCTCCGCCCAGTCCTCCCACGGGTGGGCCGAGGCATAGGAGGAAACGTAGGTCTTCTGCCAGTCCTGCGGCGGGCCGCCCGCGTAGTGTTCCTGTAGCGCGGTCGCATAATCCTGCCGCTCGTCGCCGAACATCAGCCGGTAGGCATCTATGGGCCCGTCGTCCAGGACCAGCCGCTCCCAGTAATAATGTCCGATCTCGTGCCGGAAGTGGCCCAGGATCGTGCGATAGGGTTCGGCCATGTCGCGCCGGTGGCGCTCCCGCTCGGCATCGTCGGCCTCGGCGAGGTTGATGGTGATCAGCCCCTGGGCATGGCCCGTCATGACCCGCGGGCCGTCCTTGAAATCCGGATGGTCGTCGGACAGGAAGTCGAAGGCGAGGCCCTTGTCGGGGTCGCTATACTTGTCGATGACGGGCAGGCCGAGGCGCAGGAGGCCATAGACGACCCGGTGTTTCGCCGCCTCGAGCCGCTGCCACAGAAACAGGTTCCTGCTGTCCGACAAGTCGGGGATCGTCCGGTTCAGACGGCAGGCGGGGCAATAGGTTTCGTTCGCCTCGTCCGGGATCAGCCAGTTGCACGCGTCCCAGACATGGTTTGCGCAGAAATGCCCCTGACGGTCGGGCGCGGCCAATGGACGCCATACCTGCAGTTCGTTTTCCACCGGTGCAAGCGCGCTCAACGTCGCCCTGGCATGGAGATAGCCCAGCGCCAGGCCGCAACGCTCGCAGCGGGTATTCTCGAAATGCAGCAACTGGCCGCAATTCTGGCATTCGAACAGCTTCACTGGGACACGCGCTCCTGGGGTCCGGGCGGGAAACAGCCGCAATGTCGGACTTTGACGCCGGCTTTCAAGGGCAGGCCGGTTTGGGTCGACGCCCACTCGCCCAAAGGTTACAGTTTTCGCGGATAAAGACGAACGGTTCGCACCAGAACGCGCAAAGCGTCGTGACCGTTCCGCTGAACCGGGAGGAAAACAGATGAAGATGACCGTTCTACGGGCGGGCCGTGCGCTTGCCGTCGCCCTGGTTGCTGCCGCGCCGTTCCAGCTCTCCGGCGCCGCCGCTGCCCAGTCGCTGCCGAAACAGATGGTATGGACCGCCTACGGCACCAATTCCTCGGGCTATGCCCAGGCCGTGGCCATCGGCAACATGCTCAAGAACACGTTCGGCACCGCGCTCCGGGTCCTGCCCGGGCGGAACGACGTCGCCCGCATGACGCCCCTCAAGCAGAACAAGGTCGATTTCTGCGCCTGCGGCATTGCCAGCTATTTCGGGCAGGAGGGCATCTTCCTGTTCGCCAAACCCGACTGGGGCCCGCAGCCGATCCGGATGCTGATGAGCTCCATCGGCAGCTTCGGCCTCGGCCTGATCGTCGCCGGGGACACCAAGGCCAAGTCCTTCGCCGATCTGAAGGGCAAGCGGATCGTGTTTGTCCGCGGGGCGCCCGCCCTCAACAAGGGGACGGAAGCCTACCTCGCCTTCGGCGGCCTGACCTGGGCCGATGTGAAGAAGGTGGAGGTCTCGGGCTTCCGCGCCTCCTTTACCGCGGTGACCAACGATCAGGCGGATGCGGCTTTCTCCTCGACCGTTTCCCCGGTCGTCAAGCGGCTGGCCGCCAGCCCGCGGGGGGTCGCATGGCCGGCGATGGATCCCGGCGACAAGGCGGCCTGGACCCGGATGCAAAAGGTGGCGCCCTATTTCCTCGCCCACAAGGTGACCTCGGGGGCGGAAATCTCCAAGGACAAGCCCTGGGCCGGTGCGACCTATCCCTACCCGATCCTGGTCGGGAACGCGTCCCAGAAGGCCGATGTCGTCTACGCGCTCGTCAAGGCGATGATCGACAACTACGGCGCTTACAAGGACGGCGCGCCGGGCGCGGCAGGCTGGGCGCTCAAGGCACAGAACCTGTCATGGGTCATGCCCTATCACGACGGTGCCATCCGCGCCTTCAAGGAGGCCGGGGTCTGGTCGGATGCGCATCAGGCCCACAACGACAAGCTGGTGAAGCGGCAGGAGGTTCTGGCCGCCGCCTGGAAGGCCTATACAGGCTCCAAACCCGCCTCGGACGGGTTCGCGGGCGGCTGGATGAAGGCGCGTGCCGCCGCGCTCGAAAAGGCCGGCTTCGATCCGGTCTTCCGGTAACGCCCGTCGGGCCGGCGCCGGGCGGCTCCCTCGCGGGGTCCGGCGCCGGTCACGCGGCGCATGCCGATGTCGAACGCCTCGGGCGAAACATCAGAAGAAGCGGCCGCTATCGGCCGGCACCGCCGGCTGCAGTCGTGGCTGCGGCCGGCGCCCTATCTGTCGGCGGCGCTGGTCACGCTCCTGTCGATCAACCAGTTCTTCGGGCTCGGTTTCGGCGTTGGCTATACCTTCGTCAACCTTCAGTATCTCGCGGCGATCCTGGGCCTTCTGCTCCCGCTGGTCTTCCTTCTCTGGCCGGCCTGGCCCGGCGCGCGCCGGGACGGGGTGCCAGCCTACGACCTGTTGCTCGCCGCCCTCGCCCTCGCGGTCGGCGTCTATTTCGTCCTGCGCGGGCCGGAGGCGGACGAAGGCGGCTGGGAGTACGGTGCGCCGGAACAGGCCATGTATGCCGCCCTCCTTCTCTGGGCGATCTGCCTGGAGGCGGCGCGCCGGGCGGGCGGCTGGCCGATCTTCGTCATCATCCTGGTCATCAGCCTTTACCCCCTCGTCGCCGACCGGCTGCCGGGCGCCCTGGAAGGACGCGCCTTCTCCCTCGGCGACGCCGCCCGCTTCCACGGCTGGAGCGCGGAGAGCGTCTTCGGCATCCCGATGCGGGCCTTCGCCAACATCGTCCTGGGCTTCCTGATCTTCGGCGTCGCGCTCCAGCATACCGGCGGCGGGAAGTTCTTCATCGACCTCGCCTTCGGCCTGCTCGGCCGGGTGCGCGGCGGGCCGGCGAAGGTGGCGATCTTCTCCTCGGGCCTCATGGGCTCGATGAGCGGCAGCGTCATCACCAACGTCATGACGACCGGCACGCTTTCCATTCCGGCCATGCGGCGGATCGGCTTCTCGCCTGCCCATGCCGGCGCCGTGGAGGCCTGCGCCTCGACCGGCGGCGTCCTGATGCCGCCGATCATGGGGGCGACCGCCTTCATCATGGCGACCTTCCTGCGCGTCCCCTATATCGATGTCGCGCTGGCCGCCGTGATCCCGTCCTTCCTCTATTTCTTCGGCCTGTTCATCCAGATCGACGCCCACGCCGCCCAGGCGGGCATCCGGGGCCTGCCAAAGGCGGAGATACCCTCCCTCCGCCGGACCTTGGCGGAGGGCTGGTACTTCATCGCCGTCTTCGTCCTCCTGGTCTGGATGCTGGTCTTCCTGAAGCGGGAGGAGATCGCGCCCTATTACGCGACGGCGCTTCTCCTGATCATCAACTACATCACGCCCTTCCGGCGCTGGCGCGGCTTCGGCCCGGCCCGCCTGGGTGCGGAGATCCGCCGCTTCGGGAGGACGGTGGGCGACATCCTGCTCGGGACCGGCAAGCTGTTCGCCGAACTCGCCGGCCTCCTCGCCGGCATCGGCCTCATCATCGGCGCGCTGGTGATGACAGGGCTCTCGGGCTCCATCGCCAACGATCTCCTCCGTCTCGCGGGCGGGGAGGTGATGGTCCTTCTCTTCATGGGGGCGGGGGTCAGCTTCGTCCTCGGCATCGGCATGACGGTGACGGCGGCCTATCTCTTTCTCGCCGTCGCGCTGGCACCGGCCCTTGTCCGCGGCGGTCTCGACCCGATGGCCGTCCACATGTTCATCTTCTACTGGGGGATGCTCTCCTACATCACGCCGCCGGTCGCACTTGGCGCCTTTGCCGCCGCGACCCTCTCCGGCGCCCGGCCGATGGTCACGGCGTTCCAGGCGATGAAGCTCGGCACCGTCATCTATTTCATCCCCTTCTTCTTCGTCCTCGACACGGGCCTCCTCTTCAAGGGCTCCGCCGGCGACGTGCTCCTCGTCTTCGTCCAGGCGACCGTCGGGACGCTATTGGTGGCAGGTGCGCTGCAGGGCTATGTCCTCGGGGTCGGCAGCCTGACCCGGGTGCGGGCGGCGGGGCCGCCGCTCCGCCTCCTCGTCGCCCTTGCCGGCATCGCGCTTGCCCTGCCGGGCGGACCGGTCGTGGGGCTGAGCGAGACGGTCCTCAACCTCGCCGCCGCCGTCATCGGCCTGCCGGCCCTCGCCGTCGCCTACAGTCTCAATCGCCGCGTGCCGCCGATGGAGATGCGCGCGAAGTGACGGGGGCGACCTGCGGCACGGACATGGGAAAAATGACCGCCCGGCCCTTGCGCCGGATCGGCCGCTCCTGCAAACATGTGAAAATTCAATAATGCGTTCGAACGCCCGTCCGTCGGCCCCAGGGCCGGGAATCGGGCCAACCTGCGGGAGGAAACTGAATGAAAACCGGAACCCGGATTCTGTCCGCGGCGGCCGTCTCGGCCTTTGCCGCGGTTGCGACGGCCCAGCCGTCGGCCGCCCAGACCATCTCCTTCGCCTCGCTGCCCCAGGGCAGCCTGATCTACTTCCAGGCGACGGTCATATCGAAGATGCTGCTCGACAAGACGGACCTGAAGGTCCGGGTCGCGCCGATGAGCGGGACGGAGGCGATCATCGCCGCCGCCGAGCGGAAGCAGGCGGAGATGATGCTCCTGGACGTGACCCAGGCAGCGGCGGCCATCAACGGCGAGGAGCACTTCAAGGGCCGCCCGGCCACCAAGCTCCGCGCCATCGCCAAAATGGTGACCTTCCCGGTCGGCATCATGGTCAAGAAGGATTCGAAATATAAGACCATCGCCGACCTGAAGGGCGCGAAGCTCCCGACCGGCTGGCGCGCCTTCCGCCAGGGCCTGACCCTGATGAAGGCGACCCTGGCGACCGGCGGGCTGACCCTCGACGACATCTCCGGCGTCCCGACGGTGGGCCTGATCCGCGCCGCCGACGACTTCAAGTCCGGCCGCACGGTGGGCACCCTGATCGCCCCGACGACGCCGAAGGTGAAAGAGGTCAACGCGGCCCTCGGCGGCATCCGCTTCATCTCGATCGGCGACAGCGAAAAATCCCTCAAGGCGCTGCAGTCGGTGCGGAAGGACTTCTACATCGTCACCCTGAAGCCGGCGCCCTACCTGCCGGGCATCCTGACGGAAACCAGCCTTCTCGCCTTCGACCTGGCGCTGTCGGTCGGCGCTCACGTCTCGGACGAAGTCGCCTACAAGATCGCCAAGGCGGTTTACGAGAACAAGAAGATGCTCGCCCAGGGCCACCCGACCTTCCGCAGCTTCAACCCGAAGCAGGCGGGGAAGCAGTTCTCGGTCCTGCAGTACCACCCGGGCGCGATCAAGTTCTACAAGGAGGTCGGCATCTGGCAGGGCAAGTAGGTCTGCTGCGGTAGGCTTGGGACGTCGCCGACAGATGATCGACGTGCTTTTCGACGCGGGTTTCCGCTTCCGGTCCCCTCCCCCTCAAGGGGGAGGGAGGAAAGCCAGCCATGGCTGACCCCGCCGAGACGCCCGCAGACACCCCCGTCGCCGACCCAGCGGCGAAGACGGCGGAGCCGGAGGCGGCCGCCGAGCCGGTCGGGCCCTTCCTGCGCCGGGTCCGGCCGATCCTGGCCGGGCTGATCACGCTCGCCTCGCTGGGCTGGGCGGCGGACATCTATCGCGACATTTTCCCGGCCATGGTGCCGGAACAGTTCCTGGCCTTCGTGCTGGGGCTCTGTCTCTGCCTCCTCTATCTCCACGTCCCCGCTCGGCGCGGAACCAAACGGGGCAAGCTGCCCTGGTACGACGTGGTCGCCGCCCTCCTTGGCCTCGCGGCCGGGCTCTACACCGCCTACATCTACCAGGCGATGATCGAGCGGATGGTCGACAATCCCGTCGACGGGCTGATCCTCTCGACCATCTTCTTCGTGTTGTGCATGGAAGGCCTTCGCCGCACGGCAGGCTACACCCTTGTCATCGTGGTCCTGGTCTTCGTCGGCTACACCCTGATCGGCCACCTGATGCCGGGGCGGTTCGAGGCGCGGGAGGTCGGCCCCGTCCAGCTCGTCTTCTATCTCGCGCTCAACACCAACGCCCTCTTCGGCATCGCTCTCCTAGTCGGCGTGACGATCGTCTTCGCTTTCGTCTATTTCGGCCAGCTCCTGTCCCGGTCCGGCGGGTCGGAGGTATTCAACGACGTCGCGGTCGCGGCGATGGGCCGTTTCCGGGGCGGGTCGGCCAAGATCGCCATCACCGCCTCCGGGCTCTTCGGCTCGATCTCCGGGCTCGCCGCGTCCAACATCATGGCGACCGGGGTCATCACCATCCCCCTCATGCGCCGGGCCGGCTACAGGCCCCATGTCGCCGCCGCCATCGAGGCCGTCGCCTCGACCGGCGGGCAGCTCATGCCCCCCGTCATGGGGGCCGTCGCCTTCCTGATGGCGGAGATCCTCGCCGTGCCCTATGGCGAGATCGTCCTCGCGGCCCTGGTGCCCGCGATCCTCTATTACGTCGCCCTTTTCATCATGGCCGACCTCGAGGCGGCCAAGCGCGGCATCGCCCCGGTCGAGCGCAGCCTGATCCCGAAGATGCGCACGGTGATGAAGAGCGGCTGGCCCTTCATCCTGCCCTTCGTCGTCCTGATCGGGAGCCTCTTCTGGCTGAACGAGCGGCCGGAGACCTCCGCCCTTTACGCCTGCGGCGCCGTCATCGTCGTCGGCCTTCTCTTCGGCTACGGCAAGACGAGGCTGACCATCCGGAACATCTTCGTCTCGCTGGCGGAGACGGGGATGTCGGTCCTCGACGTCATCATGATCGTCGCCGCGGCCGGCTTTATCCTGGGCGCGCTGAACCTCTCCGGCCTCGGCTTCATCCTGACCAACGAGCTGGTGCGCCTCGGCGAGGGGAACCTGGTGCTCCTCCTCGTGATCACCGCGGTCATGTGCATCGTCCTCGGCATGGGGATGCCGACCCTCTCGGTCTACATCCTCCTCGCCGTGATGATCGCGCCGCCATTGGTTCAGGTCGGTATCAAGCCGATCGCGGCCCACATGTTCATGTTCTACTTCGGCATGATGTCCTTCATCACGCCACCCGTCGCGATCGCCGCATTCTTCGCGGCGAACCTCGCGGGGTCGAAGCCGATGCAGACGGGCTTCACCGCGATGCGCATGGGCTGGACCGCCTATATCGTGCCCTTCCTCTTCGTCTTCGCGCCGGTCCTCCTCCTGCAGGAGGGGACGGTTCTGGAATTCGTCCTCGCCGTCGCCTCGGCGGTCGCCGGCGTCTGGCTCGTCTGCGCGGGGATGAACGGCTATTTCGTCCGGCCGATGGGCTGGCCGCTCCGCATCGGCTTCATCGTCGCCGGCCTCGCCCTGATGACCCCCCGGTCCATGTTCGCGGGCGGCCTCTGGGTCGACCTCGCCGGCCTCGCGCTCGGCATCGTCCTGGTCGGCTGGGAGTGGACCGGCGTCCGGCGGGCCAGGGCGGAAGGCGGCGGCACGGCGCCTGCAGCCGGGGCTTCCGAGCCATGATCGCGGATCGGGGACGGCACGTGCGCAGCGCGGACATGCAGGAGTCGCAGATTTCCGTTCCCGATCAGGGGATTAGAATGGCGAATCTTATTGGGTCGCGGCCGCGCCGCGCGACCCCCCACCCTCACCCTCCCCCTCAAGGGGGGGAGGGAAGTCATCGCCGCCGCGCCTTACGGGGCCACTGCGCCGCTCGCAGCAAGGAGAGCTTTGTGACCGACCACAGCGAAACCACCCTCACGGTCAACGGCACGACCATCAAGCTGATGCGCGGCGGGTCGGGGCCGACCCTCCTGTTCCTCCACGGCGCATCCGGCGCCGGGGTCTGGCTGCCCTACATGGACCGCCTCGCCGAGCATTTCGACGTGATCGTGCCGGAGCATCCGGGTTTCGGGTCGTCGGACGATCCCGACCCGGCCGAGGATATCCACGACATGGCCTATTTCTACCTGGAGGGCATGCGGGAACTGGACCTGCGCGACGTGCATCTCGCGGGCCTCCCCCTCGGCGGCTGGATCGCCGCGGAGATTGCGGTGCGCAACACCTCGCGCCTCGCCTCCCTCACCCTGGTCGCGGCGGCCGGCATCCATGTCGACGGGGTGGACCGGGTGGACAATTTCCTCGCCGACCCGGAGACGCGCATCCGCAACATGTTCGTCGACCAGTCGCTGGCCGACCGGATGATCGAACGCATCCTCAAGCCCGAGTTCGAGGATGTCAGCCTGAAGAATTTCTACACCACGGCCAAGCTGTCCTGGCAGCCGCGCAGCCACGACCCCA
>CAYGKX010000009.1:0-1194 GCA_964350225.1 uncultured Rhodospirillaceae bacterium
CCCGAAAGCACGCTGCCAACTTGTTGATGTAGTCGGCCGCGCCCCAGCCCTCGAACTTCGACGGCACCTTGTCCCACCAGGTCGTGTTCTCGCCCGGGCCACCGGCGATGGGTGTCATGTCGTTCAGCCGGAAGGACAGGAGGACCGCCTTCTTGGCCCACTGGTTGACGTGCCAGTCGCCGGTCGCGCGTTTCTCGGCGACGCGCAGCTCGCCGGAATCGAGCGCGGTCAGCGCGGCGTCCACCGCGTCCCGCACCGGGCCCGTCGTTTGCGCATTGATGCCGTCGCGCGCGTCCCAGGCTTCGTCGATGGTCTTTTCCAGGCTCGTCAGGTCCATGTCCCGTCCGTCTCGTGTTTGGCGTTGTTTCCGGTCGGGGCGGACTATTCTCGACCCGCGCGCGGGAGTCAACGCAGGTCGGGCGCAGATCGGGCGCAGGCGGGTTGTCAGACGGACTTGATGGCCGCCGCCCGCGCGTCCAGCACCGCTTCGAGCCAGACCAGCAGGTCCTCCGCCCCGTGATGAACGTGATCCGCGTCGTGGCCGTCCATCGCGTGGTCGCTGGGCGTCCGGATATGGACGGTGGTCATGCCGCGGGCATGGGCCGGCGCCAGGTTCTTGGCCATGTCGTCGATGAGGAGCGTCCGGGCGGGGTCGACCCCGTGCAGCGCGATGAAGGTGTCGTAGAAGTGATCGAGCGGCTTGGGCTGGAAGTCCGCCGCGACGATGTCGAAGATGTCTGCGAAATGGTGGGCGATGCCCAGCCGGTCCAGCACGGCCTCCGCATGGCGGACGGAGGCGTTGGTGAAGATGTATTTCGTCCCCTCCAGCCGGCCGAGCGCTCGGTCGAGCGCCGGGTTCGGCTCGACCGGCGAATGGTCGATGGCATGGACATAGTCGAGGAAATGGTGCGGGTCGATGCCGTGTTCGGACATGAGCCCGTTCATGGTCGTCCCGTGCTGGCGCCAGAAGCTCTTCTGCAGGGTCCGCGCCTCGTCCGCCGGCAGGCCCAGATGCTCGACGATATAGCCGTGGATCAGCCGGTCGACCTGGGCGAACAGGTTGCAGGAGGCTGGATAGAGCGTGTTGTCGAGGTCGAAGGCCCAGGTATCGATATGGGCGAGGGCCGGGTCGAGGGGCCCCTCGATGTCGGCGCGTTTTCCGGGTTCGGCTGTCATGGCGCGTAATCTGGCTCA
>CAYGKX010000009.1:1294-15019 GCA_964350225.1 uncultured Rhodospirillaceae bacterium
ATCTCCAGCAGCATCGAGTGCGGCACCCGGCCGTCGAGGATGACCGCCGCCTCGACGCCGCTTTCGACGGCGGAGATGCAGGTCTCGATCTTGGGGATCATGCCACCGGAGATCGAGCCGTCGTCCATCAAGGTGCGACAACCGTCGACCGTGAGGTCGGGGATCAGCTCCCCGGTCTTGTCGAGGACGCCGGCGACATCGGTCAGGAGAAAGAGGCGCGCCGCCTCCGTCGCGGAGGCGACCGCGCCCGCGACCGTGTCGGCGTTGATGTTGTAGGTCTCGCCCTTCGACCCCACCCCGATGGGGGCGATGACCGGGATCAGGTCGCTGTCCGCGAAGTGGAAAAGGATCGACGGATCGACCTCCTCCGGCTCGCCGACGAACCCGAGGTCGAGGATACGCTCTATGTTGCTGTCCGGGTCGCGCTGGGTACGGGTGAGCTTCCGCGCACGGACGAGGTCGCCGTCTTTGCCGGACAGGCCGATCGCCCGCCCCCCGGCGGCGTTGATCCATTGGACGATGCTTTTGTTGATCGACCCGGAGAGGACCATCTCGACGATCTCGACCGTCTTCTCGTCCGTCACGCGCAAGCCGTCGACAAAGGAGCTCTGCACGTTCAGCCGGGTCAGCATTGCGCCGATCTGCGGGCCGCCGCCATGGACGACGATCGGATTGATGCCGGCATGTTTGAGGAGGACGATGTCCTTGGCGAAGTCGTCCGCCAGCTTGGCGTCGCCCATCGCGTGGCCGCCATACTTGATCACGAAGGTCTCGCCTTCGTAGCGGCGCAGGAAGGGCAGCGCCTCGGTCAGCGTGCGCGCGGTGCGCAGCCAATGCTTGGTCTCGCTGATATTCCGCCGCTCTGTCGTCGTCATGTCCGCTGGCCCGAAATTGTGAGGGGGTGGCCGTCGCCTGGCGGCGCCCCGTTTACCCGTTCAGGGCAAAGGACGCAAGCTCGGCCCGGAGTTCCGGGATGCCCTCGCCGGTCTCGCTGCTGGTCCGGAGGATCGCCGGGTGGCAGGCCGGATGCTTGGCGACAAGGGGCGCCGCCTTCGCGACCAGCGCGTCGATTGCGTGTGCCGGCACCTTGTCGCATTTCGTGAGGACGAGCTGGTAGGACAGGGCCGCCGCGTCGAGAATCGACATGATCTCGACATCGCTGTCCTTCGGGCCGTGCCGGCCGTCGATGAGAAGCGAGAGCCGCGCCAGGTTGGGCCGTCCGCGCAGATAGGCGTGGATAAGGCGGTTCCAGGCCTTGACCTCCCCTTTCGCCGCCTTGGCATATCCGTAACCCGGCAGGTCGACCAGCATCAGCCGGCCGCCCAGGTCGAAGAAGTTGAGCTGTCGCGTGCGGCCCGGTGTGTTGGAGGTCCGCGCGAGGGTCTTGCGGCCGGTGAGGGCGTTGATCAGGCTGGATTTGCCGACATTGGAGCGGCCGGCGAAGGCCACCTCCGGCATATCGAGCGAGGGCAACTGGCTCTCCTTCGCAACGCCGAGGACGAAGTCGCAGGTCTGCGCGAAGAGGATGCGACCCCGTTCCACTGCCGCATCGTCCGGCGCCGCCGCCGGATCGTCGGGCAGCGCGCCGTCGGTCTCCGGCGTGGTCATGCGGTTGCCCCTACGCCTTGGGCTTGCCGCCGCGGCCGCCGCCGCCACGTGTACGGTTTCCGCCGGAACGGGATCCGCCCTGGCGGGTGCCGCCCGTCTTCGCCCGGGTGCCGCCCGTCTTGCCCCGACTGGCGCCCTTGGCGCCCTGGCGATTGCCCCCGCCGGTACGCTTCGCCGCGGGCTTGGGCTTGGCTGCCGGTTTTTCCTCCGCCGCGGCTTCGTCCGTCTCGGACGTGTCCGCCGCATCCCCGTCGGCGTCGTTCGCCGCCTCGGACGCCCGCTTGGCCTCCAGATCCTTGACGTTGGTGACCGCGCCCTTGTCGGCGGACTGATAGACCCCGTGGCGCTTCATGATCAGCCATTGCTGGCCGATCGACAGCGTGTTGTTCCAGGCCCAGTAGATCACCAGACCGGCCGGGAAGCTGGCCAGCATGAAGGTGAAGATGAAGGGCAGGAACATGAAGATCTTTGCCTGCACCGGGTCGGCGGGCGCGGGGTTCAGCTTCTGCTGCAGGAACATCGTCAGGCCCATGATGATGGGCCACACGCCGATGGAGATGATCGAGAAGATCCCCGCCATTGGCGCGTCGAAGGGCAGAAGGCCGAAGAGGTTGATGAAGGAGGTCGGGTCGCGCGCGGACAGGTCCTGGATCCACCAGAAGAAGGGCGCATGGCGCATTTCGATGGAGACGAACAACACCTTGTAAAGGGCGAAGAAGACCGGGATCTGGATCAGGATGGGCAGGCAGCCGGCCGCCGGGTTCACCTTTTCCTTCTTGTAGAGCCCCATGAGCTCCTGGTTCATCTTCTGCCGGTCGTCCTTGTACCGCTCGCGGAGCTTCATCATCTCCGGCTGCAGCTTCTTCATCTGGCTCATCGACTTGTAGGACGTGTTGGCCAGCGGGAAGAAGACGATCTTGACCAGCACCGTCAGGATCAGGATCGCCACGCCGAAATTGCCGACGATGCCGAAGATCCAGACGATCAGGTCGTGGAAGGGCTTGGTGAAGAACCAGAACCAGCCGAAGTCGACCGCCCAGGTGAATTTCGGAATGTTGAGCCCTTCTTCGTAGGTGCGCAGCAGCGCGACCTTCTTGGCGCCGGCGAAGACGCGTGTCTCGGCTTCCGCGCTGCCACCGGCGGCGATCTTTTTCACCGGCTGGGTCACGAAGGTCTCATAGGCACCGTTCGGCCGGCGCAGGAAGAAGAAGTCGACCTTCGTCTTCTGGTCGGGCAAGAGCGCGACGAGCCAATACTGGTCTGTGAAGCCGGTCCAACCGCCTACCGACGTGCGGCGCTCCAGCCCGCCCTTGGCGTCCTTCACACTGTCATAGCTGGGGTCGAAGATGATGCCGTCATCCTCGGCCTTGTCCCGATGGGCCATGATCGGGCCCTCGTGCAGGATGAAGAAGCCCAGGGTCTCGGGCTCTTTCTCCTGGCGCGCGAAGCCGAAGGGCTGCAACGAGATCTCGGCACCGGAGGCATTCTCCACCCGCTGCTTGACCGTGATCATGTAGTTCTTGTCGATGGAGAAGACGCGGACGAACTTGACGCCATCCGGGTTGGTCCAGGTCAGCGTGACCGGCTTCTCCGGCGTCAGCACCTCGTTGTCGGCGGTCCAGACGGTGGTCGAGGTCGGCGTCTTGACCGTGCCGCCCTGGATATTCTGCCAGCCGAAATCGACGTAGTAGGCCTTGGGCGCGCCCGGCGGCTGGAGCAGGTGGACGCGCTCCGTCCCGTCGATCTTCACCTTGTAGTTCTTGAGCGTGATGTCGTCGATCAGCCCGCCGGTCAGGGCGATGGAGCCGGTGACGTCGGGCGTTTCGATGCGGACGCGTCGGCTTTTCTTCAGGGCGGCCTCGCGGGTCGCGCCGGTCGGTGCGGTGCCGGGGGTGGTGCCGGGTGCGCCCGGGGCAGTGCCCGGCGTCGTTCCCGGTGCCGTCCCGGGCGCGGTGCCGGGCGGCGTCCCGCCCGGTGTCGTGGGCGCGCCCTTGCCGCCGGACTGGGTCGTGCCGCCCGTTCCCTTCGGCGGCGGCTCCGGCATGAAGAACATCTGGAAGCCGAAGATGATCGCTACCGCGAGGACGATCGCGAGGATTAGGTTCTTGCTGTCCTGCATCTCGGGCGGCTCTCGTTCTCTTCTCGTCGCGGCGCGGTCTGGCGCGCGTCAGCGGGTGGCGGGTGGTGTGGCGGAAGTATCGGCGGAATGTCCGGCCGCGGTACGCGGCGGCACCGGATCGTAGCCGGACCCGCCCCAGGGATGGCAGCGGACGACCCTGCGGGCGGCCAGCCAGCCGCCCTTGAGGGCGCCATGGGTTTCGACCGCCTCCATGGCATATTCCGAACAGCTCGGCCCGAACCGGCATTGCCGGCCGAGCCAGGCGGAAAAGGTCAGCTGATAGGCCCGGATCAATCCGCGCAGACAGACGGCCGGCAGAGCGGTCGGAAACCTCATTGCGCGGCGTCGCAGGTCGGGCGTTCGGGGCGGGTCGGGCGCGTGGGTCGGCACAGCTTCATCCGGTCGAGTGCGGTGCGCAGGTCGGCGATCAGGTCGGCGAATTTGCGCCCGGGGGTCTCCCGGCGCGCGACCAGAACATAGTCATGTCCCGGCTGGGCGCAATGCGGCAATACGAGGCGGGCGGCTTCCTTGAGCCGCCGGCGCGCCCGATTCCGGACGACGGCCTTGCCCACCTTCTTGCTGGCCGTAAAACCGATGCCGATATCGTCCGCGTCGCGGCGCGGGCAGGCCTGCAGGACCACACCCGGCATCGCGCGCTTCTTCCCCTCACGGGTCACGCGAACGAATTCGCGCCGCTCTGTCAGGCGGCGCAAGGGCAGATGGCGCAGCGGCTGGCGGTCGCGGGTCATCAGGCGGGCCCCGCTCAGGGCCCTAGGCGGACAGGCGCTTGCGTCCCTTGGCGCGGCGGCGCGCCAGGACCTGCTGGCCGCGCTTGGTCGCCATGCGCGCCCGAAAACCGTGCCGGCGCTTGCGCACCAGGTTGCTCGGCTGAAAGGTGCGTTTCACGTTTGGTCTCCTCGGCGGGGCAGTGCCTCGGCTGGCCCAATGGCGTCACCGGCTTGCCCCATCACTCACTACGAATCAAAGCGTCGGCCCAGACGAACAGGTCCGGCGCCGACGACGTCGGAAATCGAGGCCCGCTGTATACGGATAGTCCCGGGGCGAGTCAACTTGCCGCGCGGCCACCCCTCGCAACCGTCCCTCGCTTTCCCTGCCTCGCCTCCTGTCCTTCACATCCCGTCACGAGAGATTGACCGGCTGTGGGTGGCCTGTCGGGTGAAACCGCAACCCGGCATGCTACATAACCATCCAGAACTTCCCCGCCCCGCCCGAGCCCCCCTTACCCGGCAGCCGATCCATGCAGGACAGCGCGAACCCGACAGAACCGGCAGACGAAGCCGCCCGCAAGGGCTTTGCCTGGGGCCGATGGCTGCCCATAGGGGTCCTCGTCGCGGGACTCGTCGCCTTTTTCGCCTTCGGCCTCAACGACTATGTCAGCTTCGACCAGCTGGCCCTGCATCGAGAGGCGCTGAAGGGCTGGGTCGCCGAATACGGCCTCCTGGCGGCACTGGCCGCCGGGCTCGGCTATGCGGTCATGACGGCTTTCTCGATCCCCGGCGGCGCCCTCGCCACCATCGTCGTCGGCTTCCTCTTTGGCCTGTATGCCGGCAGCGCGATCGTCGTCGTCGGCGCCACGGTTGGCGCAACGGCGGTCTTTCTCGCCGCCCGCACCGCCCTGGGGGACAGCTTGCGCGCCAAGGCGGGCAAGTCGGTCCGGAGGATGGAAGAGGGCTTCCGCGAGAATGCCTTCAGCTATCTTCTCTTCCTCCGGCTCGTGCCGGTCTTCCCATTCTGGCTGGTCAATCTCGTGCCCGCCTTTCTCGGCGTGCCCCTGCGCACCTATGTGGTCGCGACGGTCCTGGGCATCATCCCCGGCACCTTCGTCTATGTCAGCGTGGGCAACGGGTTGGGCGCGGTCTTCGACGCCGGCGAGACCCCGGACCTTGGCATCATCTTCCGCTGGGACATCCTGTTGCCGATCGTCGGCCTGTCTGTCCTCGCCCTGGTCCCCGTGGTCTACAAGAAGCTGAAGCGCCGCAAGACCTAGGTTTCGGCGCAGGCGCACGCGGCCAGCCACCGCATGTGACGCGGTCTTCGCCCTGCGTTACTATCGCGCCTCTGGGTAACGGGCTCGGTCATGGCTCAACGTCGCCTTCATCTGCCGCGCGGGTTCGGCGGTCTGTCCTTCAAGCTGCTGGTCCTCACCATCGGCTTCGTCATGCTGGCCGAGGTCTTCATTTACGCCCCGTCCATCGCGCGCTTCCGCCAGAATTTCCTGGAGGAGACGCTGGCGAACGCCCATCTCGCCACCCTGGCGCTGGAAGCGACGCCAGGCAACGTCGTGAGCCCGAAACTGCAGCAGGCGCTGCTCGATCATGCAGGCGCCCAGCTGATCGTGCGGCGCACCCCGGGCGAGGCGAAGCGGATGCTGATGGGAGAGAGCCCGCCCCGGGTCGACGCGACATTCGACCTGCGCGGCGCCGATTTCTTCGGGCTGATCGCGAGCGCCTTTCAGACGATGCTGTCGGACGGCAACCGGACCCTGCGCATCCTGGGGCCGTCGCCGAAGGACCCGAATGTTCTGATGGAGGTCGTGATGCGGGAGGCGCCGCTGCGCCAGGCGATGATCGCCTTCTCCTCCCGCATCCTGGGGCTGTCCCTGATCATCTCGCTCTTCACCGCTGCCCTGGTCTTCATCGCGCTGCGCTGGATCCTCGTCCGGCCGATGCGCCGACTGACCGAGAGCATGATCGCCTTTCGGGAGGCGCCGGAGGATCCGGCACGGCTGCTGGCCCCGGGCGACCGCACCGACGAGGTCGGCATTGCGGAGCGCGAGCTGCGCAACATGCAGGAGGGGCTGCGCCGGTCGCTTCGCCAGCGCGCACATCTCGCGGCCCTTGGTGCCGCGGTGACCAAGATCAACCACGACCTGCGCAACATGCTGGCCTCCGCGCAGCTCGTGTCGGATCGCCTCGCGGCGAGCGACGATCCGGAAATCAAGAAGATCGTGCCGCCCCTCGTCCGATCCATCGATCGGGCGGTCGACCTCTGCACCCAGACCCTCGACTATGCCCGCCATGAATCCGTCACCACCCGAACGGAGACCTTCGTGCTGGCCGAACTGGTCGACGAGGTCTTCGCGACCCAGCCGGCGGACGACGGCACTCAGAATTTCGTGAACCGGGTGCCCGCCCGGATGCACATCCATGCCGACCGCGGCCAGATATACCGGGTGTTGACCAATCTCGTGCGCAATGCCGTGCAGGCCGGCGCGAGGCAGGTGACCGTCGGCGCCGCCGACAATTCTCCGGTGCGGATCGAGGTGCAGGATGACGGGCCTGGTGTACCTGCGGAGGTGCAGCCACGATTGTTCGAGGCCTTCGCGACCTCGGGACGACGGGGCGGGTCTGGCCTTGGCCTGGCGATCGCGCGGGAGATCGTGGTCGCCCACCAGGGCGAGATCCATCTGGAGCCCGGCACGGGCGGCGGCGCCCGCTTCGTCATTGAGCTTCCCGGAGCGTCCCGACCCCACGGGTGAGGCCCCAGGGTGAAACCTCGGGATGACACCCCGGGTTGGAACCCCGTGATCGAACGGGGGAGTCCGGCATCTCCCCTCCCTTTTGCTCCCCGGCTGGAAAAGGAGTATGGTGCGCCGCAACATTGGACGGCCGACACGCCGCCGAACCGTCAAGAAGGCCGCCTGAGCCTTCATTTTCCGGAGGAGTCCCAGAATGACCCGCAGCCCGAGCGTCCGCCAATGAGTACCGGAGCCCGCATCCGCCGCACCATGGCGCCCGAGATCCAGGCGCGTAAGGGCGGAGAGCCGATCGTCTGCCTGACGGCCTATACGACCCAGGTCGCGAAGCTGCTGGACGACAGCGTGGACCTGCTGCTGGTCGGCGATTCGCTGGCGATGGTCCTCTATGGCCTGGACAGCACCCTCGGCGTGTCGCTCGACATGATGATCCAGCACGGCAATGCGGTGATGCGCGGGTCGAAGACGTCCTGCGTGATCGTCGACATGCCCTTCGGGAGCTATGAGGAAAGCCCCGAAATGGCCTTCCGCAACGCCGCCCGGATCATGAGCGAGACACGCTGCAACGGCGTGAAGCTGGAAGGCGGGGTGGAAATGGCGCCGACCATCCGTTTCCTGGTCGAACGCGGCATACCTGTCCTCGCCCATATCGGCCTGACCCCGCAATATATCCAGACCATGGGCGGCTTCCGCGCCCAGGGCCGGACCGAGGAAAGCGCCAAGCAGATCCTCGAGGACGCGGTGGCGGTCGCCGAGGCCGGCGCCTTCGCCATGGTCGTCGAGGGCACGATGGAGCCTTTGGCCCGGGAGATCACGGCGCGGGTCCCGGTGCCGACCATCGGCATTGGCGCCTCGCCCCAATGCGACGGACAGATACTGGTCACAGAGGACGTGATCGGCCTCTTCACAGACTTCACGCCGAAATTCGTCAAGCGCTACGGCGAGATGGGCGAACTGATCCGCGAGGTCGGCATCCAGTATGCCAAGGAGGTCAAGGCCCGCACTTTTCCGGCGTCCGAGCATTGCTTCGGCGTGACGGGCGGCGCGGAGAAGAAAAGCGCCTAGGCGGGCGCTGTCGCCCTGACCAGCACCTGAGTCGCGCTCCTCCGGGAGTGCGGCGGATTCGTCTCCATTCGACAATCTCGCCCATGACCGACAGCCTGCCCATCGTCCGCTCCGTCGCCGACCTCCGCCGCATCGTCGGGGACTGGCGCGCGGCCGGCGCCAGCGTCGGTCTGGTGCCGACCATGGGCGCGCTGCACGAGGGACATCTGACCCTGGTGCGCACCGCCGCCGAACGCTGCGCCCGGACCGTGGTCTCCCTGTTCGTCAACCCGACCCAGTTCAACGATCCCGCGGACCTGGAGAAATATCCCCGGCGGGAGGCCGAGGATGCGGCGGTATTGTCTCGAGCCGGGGCAAACCTCCTGTTCGCGCCGACCGTCGGCGAGATGTATCCCGACGGCTTCGCAACGACGGTCAGCCTGTCCGGGCCCGCCGAAGGCCTGGAGGGCGCCCACCGCCCGGGACATTTCGAGGGGGTGGCGACGGTCGTCTCGAAGCTCCTCCTCCAGTCCCTGCCGGACGTCGCCTTTTTCGGCAAGAAGGACTACCAACAGCTTCAGGTCATTACGCGCATGGCGGCGGACCTGAACATTCCCTCGACCATCGAGGGTGTCGAAACGGTCCGCGAGGCGGACGGGCTGGCAATGTCGTCCCGGAACGAGCGGCTGACGGAGGCGGAGCGGCAGATTGCGCAGATCTTCGCCCAGGTGCTGCGCGAGGTCGCGGCCCGGGCCGCGACGGGCGGCCCCGTTGCCGATGCAGTCGCCGGGGCGGAGGCGGCCCTGCTCGACGCCGGCTTCCGATCGGTCGACTACGTCGCGGTCTGTCATGCCGCGAGCCTCGCCCCCCTCGACCGGATCCCGCCGGGCACCCCCGCCCGTGTCCTGGGCGCGGCCCATCTGGGCGAGGTTCGGCTGATCGACAATGTCGCCGTCGGCGACGGCTGAGGAAGGGACGGGCGCTACCCCTTGTCGCCCGCCGGCTTTCGCTGGAGCACGACCAGACCCACGGCGCCGAGCACCAGGATCAGCGCCGCCGCTTCATGCCATGTGAAGGGTTCGCCCAGGACGACCACGCCGCTCGCCACACCGACCATCGGGGTGACCAGGGCGCCGATGGCCGCGACCATGGGCGGGAAGACCTGGACGACGCGAAACCAGAGGGCGTAGCCGGCGATCAGGACGGTCAGGATGATGTAGAGCGTCGCGAGAAGCGCCTCGCGGCTCGCATCGAGGAGGACAAAGCGCGGCTCCACGATCAGCGCGATCACCGCAATCGGCGCGACCCCGACGATCAGCTGCCAGGCAGCGAGGGCGTAGAGATTGGCCTGCCAGGGAACCCGCTTGAAGATCAGGGTGCCGACCGACCAGCCCATTGCCGCCGCGATGACGAAGACAGCGCCCAGCGGGTTCGTGCCGAGGGAGTCGAAGTCCGACGACATCAGCGCCACGATGCCGCCCATGCCGAAGGCGAGGGCGAGGACGACCCGGCCGCTGATCTGCTGCTTGAGGACGAAGACGCTGATCAGCGCGGTCCAGATGGGCATCGTGTAGCACAGGATCGCGGCGTGCCCGGCCCCCAGATAGGAGAGGCCATACCCGACGAGCGCATGCCAGAGCGTGATGTTGAAGAAGGCGGAGGCGGCGATCCAGGGCCACTGCCCGCGGGGCAGCAACCACGGCCCCCTGGCCGCCATGGCGATGAGCAGCAGGGCACCGCCGCCGATCAGGCCGGTCACGGCGCGGAACTGCCAGACCGGCATTTCCAGGAAGACGATCCGCATTGCCGCCCAGCTGGTGCCCCAGACGAGCCACAGGCCGAACAGAACCAGCAAGCCGCTGAGCGGCCAGGCGCCGATCATGATGGGCGACTGCCCGGCGCCGCTTCGTCCGCTCACGCGCCCGCTTCCCCGGCGGCGGGCGGCGGCCCCTTCTCGAACAGGACCAGCGCGACGGAGGCCACGGCGAGGACCAGCGCGGTGAGTTCCCGCCAACCGATGGTTTCGTCCAGGACGAGCGCGCCGCTGACCAGAGCCACGACCGGCACGAGCAGGGTGCCGATCGAGGCGACGCTCGCCGGGAAAATCCGAACGATCGAGAACCAGGCGTAATAGGCGAAGACCATCGCGATGCCGGTCAGGTAGACGGCCGAGCCCCAGGCCTCCCAGCTCGCCTCGTGCCAGACGAACGGGCCGGCGAAGCAGGCGAAGACGATGATCGGGACGACGCCGACCGCCATCTGCCAGCCGGCGAGCGGGATGGCGGGCACCGTCCAGGCGACCCGTTTCTGGATCACGGTCCCGACCGCCCAGCCCATGGCGCCGAGAACGGCGAGGATGGCGCCGAGCAGGTGATCGCCGAGGGTCGAGAGCTCCCGATAGGTCAGGAGGAAGACGGCGAGAAGGCCGCCGACCAGCGCGATCAGCCGCCGCACGGTAAGCCGCTCCTTGAGGACGAAGGTGCTGAGGACCGCCGCCCAGACCGGCATGGTGAAGGCGAGGATCGCCGTCTGGCCGGACGACGCCATCATCGTGACGGCGAAGGCGACGACAAGATGCCAGGACGTGATGTTGAAGCTGGCGGCGACGAACAGCGGCAGCCAATGGCGGCGGGGCACGGCCATGGGCATACCGCTCATCCGCGCCATGGTGAGGAGCGCGATCGCCGCGACGCTCGTAGAGACGGCGCGAAACTGGACGACCGGTATCTCGCTGGTCGCGATCTTCAGGAACGGCCAGTTCAGGCCCCAGGCGAGCGTCAGGCCGAGGAGCAGCAGGATGCCCAGCGTTCGCTGGTTATCGGGCGTACTCGCCGCGTGGGCGCCGCTCTGGACCATTCATCGGGCCTAGCGTGCCGCGTTCAGGCCGACGATCGGCGCGACATACTGGGGCTCGGTGTCCCACGGAAAATAGATCCAGGTATCCTGGCTGACCTCGGTCACGAAGGTATCGACCAGCGGCCGGCCGGCCGGCTTGGCATAGACGGTCGCGAGGTGCGCCTTGGGCAAGGCCTCGCGCACGACGCGGGCGGTGGCGCCGGTGTCGACAAGGTCGTCGACGATCAGCATACCGGAGCCGTCGCCCTCCACGCCCTTCAGGACCCGGACGGATCCCTGCGCCTGGTGGTCGTAACTGGCGACGCAAATCGTGTCGATGACGCGGATTTCCAGTTCGCGGGCGACGATGGCGGCAGGCACGAGGCCGCCACGCGTGATGGCGACGACCGCATCGAAGTCGGCCATCTCCGACAGCCGCCAGGCGAGCGCCTTGGCATCGCGATGCAGCTCCTGCCAGGACACCGGAAATGCCTTCTTGAACCTGTCCTTGTCTTCGTCGGCCATGCCCGTTCGATCTCCCCGTCGACCTTCGCGCCTTATACGTCACGCCCCGCCCGGCCGGCAAATTCCGGTATCGCAAGGCAGATAGGCGGGGCTGTGCGCCCTTCCAGGGAAGAGCTCAGGCGGGTGCCTGCCGCAATCCGTCGAGATCCGGCAGCGGCCGGGCCGTTGCCGGGTCCGTCGCGAAGGCGAGTTCGAGGGCGTGGGCCACCCGCAGGAGGTCGGCGTCGCCGTTGCGCCGGCCGACGATCTGCAGCCCGAAGGGTAGGCCCCGGTCGTCGACACCGCAGGGGATCGAGATGCAGGGATGCCCCATGAGGGTGATCGAATAGGTCAGCGCGACATAGTCGAAATAGCCGCGGACCTTATGCCCCCCGACCTCGGCCGGATAGAATTCTTCCTTGGGCCAGGGATAACAGCCCATGGTCGGGCAGATCATCACGTCGATGTCGGCGAAATAGTCCTGGAAGGCGCGGTACAGCCGGGTCTGATGGGCGAAGGCCCAGCCGGCATCCTCGATCCTCAGCTTTCGCGCGGACTCCAGATTGCCCGTGACCAGGGGCCCGAAGCGTCCCGGTTCCTCGGCATCGCGCTCGGCATAGGTCCCCAGGAACAGGACGCCCCGCAGGATGTCGTACGCGCGGTCGAGCCCGTCGAAATCGGGATCGGCCTCGTGGACGTCGGCGAAGAAGGGGGCTAAGCGCGCCACCCTGTCCGCGAAGACCTCCCGCAAGGTGGGCTCGATTGGCGCAAAGCCCTGGTCGGTGGTCACCGCGACCCGCAGTCCCGACAGGTCGGCGGGAACGATCGGACCGTCGAAGGCGGGATCCCGGTGGCCGGCGCAGGGGTCTTGCGCGGTCCGGGAATGCACGGCCTGCAGAAGCAGCCAGGTATCCGCCACGTCGCGCGCCATCGGGCCCGGCACGGAGAAGGGGATCGCGCCGACCGGCCGAAGGCTCGACGGCACCACGCCCGCCGTGGGCCGGAAGCCGACGACGCCGTTGAAGGCGCCGGGAATGCGCAGGCTTCCCGCGTTGTCCGTTCCCATGGCCAGCGGGAACATGCCGGTCGCGAGGCCGACCGCGGAGCCGCCGGAGGAGCCGCCGCAGGTCAGTGCCAGGTCCCAGGGGCTCGGCGTCGCGCCGAAGACCGGGTTGTTCGTGTTGCCGCCCGCCGACAGCTCCGGCAGGTTGGTCTTGCCCAGGACCGTGCCGCCGGCCCGCCGGATGTTGGCGACCGACTCCTCGTCCGCCTCCGGGACGTCTTCGGCCATCGCGGGCGACCCCCAGGTCGTCCGGATACCGCCGGTGGCGTAATTGTCCTTGAAGGCGACCGGCAGCCCGTGCAGCGGGCCCAGCGCCTCACCGGCCATCACGGCCGCTTCCGCCGCCTGCGCGGTAGCCCGCGCCCCGGCCTCGTCGATCGTTACAATGGCGTTCAGCGTGCCGTTGACCTCCCCGATCCGCGCGAGGCAGGCATCGAGCAGTTCGACAGGGGACAACGCCCTGGCGCCGATCAGACGGCGCAATTCGACGGCACTCAGGTCGACGATATTTGACTGGGTCATCGTGTCAGGCCGTTTCGCGGTCGAGCGCCCATTGGGCGATATCGCACTTCCGGGCGAACCAGACCCCTTCGTGACTGCGCGCGTATTCCAGGCACTGGCGGATGTAGGGGATGAGGGTCGGCCGGCCCGCCATGTGGCAGTGCAAGGTCATCTCGATCCATTTCGGCTTTCCGGCGGTCCCCTCGCGGTAGAGCTCGTCGAAGGTCGGCTGGAAGCTGTTCCACAGGATGTCCGGCGGGTTGGTCGGGAAGATCCACTGGATCAGGTCGTTCGCGGGAATGTTGACCCGGGGCATCGAGACGATGGGGCCGTGCTTGGTGGCGGTCAGGAAGGGCAGGTCGTCGCTGGCGTCGTCCCCGTGCCACAGGTAGCCCTCGGACTTGAGGATATCGAAGGTGTTGCTCGACCCGGTACTGCCGGGACTGACCCAGCCGACCGGCCGGACGCCGCCGGCCTCCGTCAACGCCTCGGTGACCCGCCGGATCTCCGCGATCTCGGTCTCGAGGGCTCGCATCGAGTCCATCTCGAAGTCGT
>CAYGKX010000009.1:15029-21150 GCA_964350225.1 uncultured Rhodospirillaceae bacterium
GTCTCGATATCGGCGCCCTTCTTCAGGATATCTTTGACCCAGCCATGGCCGACGAGTTCGTGCCCGGCCTCCGCGGCCGTCCGGACCACATGGGGATGGTCCTCAGCGGCCCGCCCATTGGTCGACATGCTCGCCTTGAGGCCAAAGGAATCGAGCAGGTCGAACAGGCGCCAGACGCCGGCCTTCCAGCCGTAATCGGCATAGGAGAGCGAGAAATGGTCCTTCTTTCCGGGCTCGCTGTAATGGCTGTATTGGGACTTGAACTCGAACGATTCGAAGGCCAGGCCGATCGACAGGGCGATGTGCGCGCCGTCGGGCCAAGCCCAGTCGCGCGGCCCTGCGTGGGGCCGATGCTCGGAATCTGCAGCCATTCTTTGGGTCCCTCGTTGGATGGCATTAGCCTCGGCGATCGCCGATCACCTTCAGCGTGACACGAAATCCCGCGCGATGTGTAGGGTCAAGGCAAACCGGATGGATCCCCCGCCCCGGGTCGGGCCGGTGGACGCCGCGCGGAACTTCGCGCACCATCCTCCCTGACCGAGGGGGAGCGGACTGAACGATGGCAACGACACTCATCACCAATATCGGCGAGGCTTTCACGGGCGATATCTCCAGCCCGACGGCCGAAATCTCGTCGCTGCTGATCGACGGCGACCGCATCGCCCGGCTCGACCCGCCGGCGGGAACGGCAGCCGACATGGTCATAGATGCCAGGGGCGGCGCCGTGATGCCCGGCATCGTCGACGGTCATGTGCACCCGGTTTTCGGCGAATGGACGCCCACCCAGAACACGATCGGCTGGATCCGCAACTATCTCCATGGCGGATCGACCTCGATGGTCTCGGCGGGCGAGTTGCACGTGCCGGGGCTCGACTACGCCAACCTCACCGCGGACCTGATGACCCATCTCGCCCTCGTCACGCGCGCGACGACGGGCCGCCAGCGCTGGAGCGGGGTCAAGCTTCATGCCGGTACGGTCCTGATGGTCCCCGGCATGACCGAACATCATTTCGACCAGCTGGCCGAGGCCGGCTCGATCCTCGCCAAGTTCCTGTTCTATCCGCTCGAGCCGAAGAACAGGGAGGAGGCCCAGCGCTATGTCCGCTGGTGCCACGAGCGCGGCCTTCGGGTGAAGGTTCATACGGGCGGGGTATCCCGCTCGGGCGCCAACGCCGTCTGCGGCTTCGAGACCCTGTCCTGGCTGCAGCCGGACGTCGCCGCCCATGTCTCCGGCGGGCCGATCCCGATGAGCGACGCGGACCTCGACGCCCTGGTCGACGAGACAGCCTTCGCGCTCGAACTCTGCTCATCGGGCAGTTACCGTTCCTTCATCCGGGTGGTCGAGCGGCTGGGCGCTGCCGGACGGCTCGACCGGCTGACCCTCGGGACGGACACGCCGGGCGGCACCGGTGTGCTGGCCCGCGGCATGTTGCGCAACATGCTGTTTCTCGCGTCCGTCTGCGGGCTTTCCGCAGGCGAGGCGATCGCCGTCGGCACCGGCAACACGGCGCGGGCCCACGGCCTGGATGTCGGCTTCCTGACGGAGGGCGCGCCGGCCGACATCGTCGTCGCCGGGCGGATCGACGGCTCCGCCGGCTCGACGGTCGGCGAGGCGATCGAACATGGCGACCTGCCGGGCATCTCGATGGTCCTGATCGACGGTCAGGTGCTGGTGAAGGGACGCAGCGAACAGACGCCGCCGCCCGCCGAACGCGCCGACCTGACGGTCGAGGACTGGAACGCCTTCGGCGGCTGTCCCTTCTGCGGGTAGGCCCCGTGGGCGCGTCCTAGATCGACGCGTCCTTCAGGATCATGCAGCCGGCAATGCGCCAGACCCCGCCGGGCAGCCGCTGCATCGGGTAGAAGGCGGTGTAGCGCTGGCCGTCGTCGCCCAAGATCGACACCTCCTGGGTCACGCTGCCGCGCCACATGCCGAGCCGGCCGAAGGTCGCCCTTCTGGCGCGATAGACCGGCCAATAGTGCCGCCGGACGATGGAGAGGAAGAATTCCGGGGTCGCATAGCGGTGCTGGATCGAGGGCGCGGCCTGAGCGAAGGCCGTCCGGGCGTCGTCGCGGCGAAACGCATCGAGCTGAAGCCGGATGACGCGGCGGATTTCCCGGGCATCGGTGGGGTTCGTCGCCGTCTTGTCCCGGGTGCTATCCTGGGCGCGGGCGACCGTCGCGCCCGCGGGAACGGCCAAGCTGAGGACGAGGATCAGGGTCGCAAGCCTGCGCATCTTGTCACTCCCGGTCTGATACAGTGAGATACGCGCGAACGGCTGGTTCGGATGTCCGCGCGAACGGGATCGGCGCCCCAGCCGTCCCTGCATCCCGCCCCGGCGCCCTCCGCCCGCCACGCCCGCCTTACCTTTGGGAGACCTGAATGCTTCACACGCTTCGCAGCCGCCGCGGCATGGTGGTGTCCTCGCATCATCTGGCGGCCCAGGCGGGTCTGCGCGTCTTGCGCGATGGCGGCAATGCGGTGGAGGCGATGGTCGCGGCGGCGGCGACCGTCTCCGTCGTGTACGCCCATATGAACGGCATTGGCGGCGACGGCTTCTGGCTCATCTCGACCCCCGATGCCCGCACCCCCGCCTCGATCAGCGGGATCGGACGGGCCGCCGGCGCCATCGACCTCGACTGGTACCGGACGCGGGGCTGCGAGGCGATCCCGTCGCGCGGTCCGCTCGCCGCCAATACAGTGGCCGGCACGGTCTCCGGCTGGCGCGCCGCGCTCGACCTTGCCGCCGGCTGGGGCGGCACCCCGCTGCCGCTCGACCGGCTTCTCGAGGACGCGATCTGGTATGCGCGGGAGGGCGTTCCCACGACGGAGGGCCATTGCGCCGACGTCGCGAGCAAGAAGGACCAGATGGTCGGCCTCGACGACTGGCACGCGGTCTTCCGTCCGGGCGACCGCGACCCGTTGCCGGGCGATACGCTCAAGCAGCCGGCCCTGGCCGAGACCCTGTCGGCGCTGGCCCGCGACGGGCTGGAGAGTTTCTATGACGGCCCCCTCGCCCGGACGATCGCCGCCGACCTGGCGCGGGCGGGCAGCCCGGTCTCGGGGGACGATCTGGCACGCCATCGCGCGATCGTGGGCGCGCCGATCTCGCTGAAGGTCCGGGATGCGACCGTCTTCAACGTTCCGCCGCCGACCCAGGGTCTGGCCTCGCTCGCCATCCTGGGGATCGCCGACCGGATCGCGCCGGGGAAGGCGGACGGGTTCGACCACGTCCACCGGCTGGTCGAAGCAACCAAGCGCGCCATCCTCCTGCGCACGGAGCATGTCACCGATCCCGATTATATGACGGAGGCGCCCGAGGCCTTGCTCGCGGCGGACCGGCTCGGCCGGCTGGCGGACGACATCGATCCCGTGCGCGCCCTGCCCTGGCCGGTCGAGGCCGTGCCCGGCGATACCGTCTGGCTGGCGGCGGCCGATGGGGCGGGACGGGTGGTCAGCTTCATCCATTCGATCTATTGGGAATTCGGCTCCGGGGTCGTCCTTCGGGATACCGGGATACAATGGCAAAACCGGGGCAGTTCCTTCGACCTCGACCCGGCCGGTGCAAACCCGCTCGCACCCGGGCGGCTGCCCTTCCACACCAACAATCCGGCGATGGCGCTCTTCGACGACGGGCGGGTACTCGCCTATGGCTCGATGGGCGGGGAAGGGCAGCCGCAGACCCAGGCGGCCGTCTTCTCGCGCTATGCCTGGTTCGGGCAGGACCTTCAGGCGGCCATCACCGCGCCCCGCTGGCTACTGGGCCGCACCTGGGGCGACGACCGGCCGGAATTGCGCATCGAGAACCGCTTCGACGCAGACGTCACCGCCAAGTTGGCGGCGGCGGGCCACAAGCTGCGCGTGATCGGGCCCTTCGATGCAGTCATGGGCCATGCCGGCGCCCTTCTGCGTCATCCGGACGGCGGCCTGGAGGGCGCGGCCGACCCGCGCGGCGACGGCACCCCCGCCGCCTTCTGACGGCCAGGCCCCAGCCCCCTGAAGCGGCGGCGCGTTTCTTCGGGCTGCCACAACAATGCCACTTGGGCGACGGGCCCGGGCGGCGTAAGCTTTTGCCATGGACAAGCTGTCTGTGCGGAGGGAAGCGCCCGCGCGGCGTCCCCGAACCTGGCCGAGCAGGCGTCCCCGACGCGCTGTCCCCGCCATTATAGCCGGAATCCTCGCCCTCGCCCTTCTGGCCCAGGCCACGCCCAGCCGGGCGGAGAAGGTGGATATCGAGCTGGTGCTCGCCATCGACGTCTCCGGCAGCGTCGACCCGGTCGAGGCGCGGCTCCAGCGCCAGGGCTATGTCCGGGCCCTGACCGACCCGGCCATCGTCAAGGCGATGACCTCCGGCCCCAACCGCAAGGTCGCCGTGACCTATGTCGAATGGGCCGGGTCGCACTATCAGATCATCGTGGTTGACTGGACGATCATCGCCAACGCGAAGGACGCGACGCTCTTCGTCTCGCGCCTGCAGGAAAGCCCGCCGACCCGGGAGCGCTGGACCTCCATCAGCGGGGCCATCGACTTCGCCATGTCCCGCTTCAAGGTCAATCCCCACAAGGGCGACCGGCGTGTCATCGACATTTCCGGGGACGGCATCAACAATTCGGGCGGCCCGCTTGAGGATGCCCGTGCCGATGCCATCAAGGCCGGGGTGACGATCAATGGCCTGCCCATCGTCAACGACCGGCCGAACCCCTGGGGCGGCCCGCCGACCCGGGACCTGGACAAGTATTACGCCCGGAACGTCATCGGCGGGATGGGCAGCTTCATCGTCGTCGCCAAGGGGTTCGAGGCCTTCGGCCAGGCGATCCGTCACAAGCTGTTGATGGAACTGTCCGGCACGCCCGGCACCTGCGGCCATCGCGGCGGGCGGGTCTGGGTCTGCGAACGCCAGCACGCCGTTGTACCGCCTCATACCGTCGTGCCGACGATCCGCTGACCCGATCCGTTACCGCGCCCGCGCGCGGCCGCTCAATTCGCCGCGAGGGGTTTCGCGTTCTTTAACTGGTCTTCCAGCTTGGCGATGCTGCTTTCCTGTCCGGTCAGATACTCGACATAGGCGCCGACCTCCTTCCGCCCGTCGACGGCAAGCGCGCGGGCGGAGACAATCGACTTGTCGAGGGCGGCCTTCAGGTCCGCCAGCCGCTTTGCGTCGCCGGGTGCCGCGGGACGCGTCGCCGCCACCTGGCGCGACAGCGCGATGGCGGTCAGCCCGGTGCCGTCCAGCCGGACCAGGAGGTTGTGCATCTTCAGAAGATCGCCGCGCATGGCACCGATGGCCTGGCGCATCTCGGCGATGGTCTTCTTGATCTCGGTCTGGTTCTCCGGCAGCGGATCGCCGGGCCGGAGCGTGATCTTCTGGCTGATCGCCACGTAGGTCCGCGCGAAACCGTAAAGCGAGGCGCGGCGCAACTGGTACCCGTCGTCCATGTCCACCAGGGTCTGGCGGATCCGGGCGTATTGCGCGGTCAGGGCGGTGACCGGCTCGCTGATGCGCGCGGCGGCGGCGCTTTCGTCCGCCTTGCCCGCGCCGGGCACCGGCTGCGGCGCATAGCGGCGCCCGGACAGGCGCGGCGGGTTCTTGCCCAGGCGGTCGGGTCCCCCGATATCGACATAACGTGTCCGCTGGCCCGGCGCCTCGCCGGTCGTCGCCAGGAAGGCAACCTTGTCGACCTGGGCGCAACCGGCCGCGAACAGGGCCAGCGCCCCCGCCGCCATCAGGGTGGCGGAGCGAAGGACGGGGCGCACGGGACGCCGAATGTTCAACATGCGGATCATGGCCGGAACCATGCCAACGGGCCCGGCGGCTGGCAACTCGAAAAGCGCGCGCCGCAAGGGCCCGGCGAGGCTGCGCCACCCGCGCCAGACCCGCTCCCGGCCCCCATCCGGCGCCGCGCGCTCAGCGCGCGCGGCAAGCCTTGCAATGCCAAATCCTTTCGCGTAGTGTCCCGCCGCTCTGGCCGGGGCGGCCTTGGAAAGACCAAGGCAATCACCCATATCCGGCCGCATGCGCGCCCTTCGCGGGCCCGCAAGACCGATCGCCCGACGGCGCTCCGCCCCGGACCGATCGCTGGCAAAGCGCCCGTAGCTCAACTGGATAGAGCACCTGACTAC
>CAYGKX010000010.1:0-20070 GCA_964350225.1 uncultured Rhodospirillaceae bacterium
GCAATGCCGCCCGACGCGGCCTCAGCCGCCCGCCGAACCGGTGGGCTCCGGCGCCGAGTAGCCGGGCAAGGTGCGGCCCACCGCCTCCAGATGTTCCGTCATCACCTTGAGGGCGCCGTCGACGCTTTCCTGCTTCTCGACCTCGGCGATGAGCGTGTCGGGGGCGCCGCCCTTGCGCAGGGTATCGAGGATTTCCGCGAGACCACGCGCGTTCAGGTCCTTGACCTGTTCCTGGGCCGCCGCAGCCTTTTCCTGCGCCCTGAGCTGCGCCGCCGACGGCTGCGTCTTGAGGTGCAGCCGTTCGTGATAGGCCTCGCGCGTGTTCGGCCGGTCGAGGGGCTCCTGCACGACCATCATGTTGTGGATGCGCTCATGCTTCTCCGACACGACGCCGAGCGTTCCGCGCCATATGAGCGTTACGGTCCCGGCGAAGGTGTCGACGATGCAGGTGTCGAGATTGGTCGCGACCTCCGCGAATTCGAAATCGTCCGGACGCGCCAGGTCGACGATCCGATGGGCGAAGCATCGCACGGCGATGCCGGGCAGGCGGCTGCGGAGGATGGGGATGGTCGGGTGCAGGTTCTCCAGCAGGATCTCTTCGTCCCCCGAGAGATAACCCTCGACCTGCTGGTCCGGCCGCGCCGAATTGAAGAAGGCCATGTCGAAATCGCGTGGCGGCAACGGGCGGCGGCGGTAGAGCCAGTCGGCGTCGTAGGTACCGCCCAGCGCGCGGCGGGTCTCCGCCGTCGGACTGACCGCGCCGAAACCGGCGGACGGCATATCCCTGTTCCAGGGCAGCGCCCCGAATTCCGTATCGAGAACGTTCGCCGCCCGGATCCGCGATCCCGCCTCCGGCCCCAGATCGCCGAAGCCGATGCCGTGCCGGTTATGGATCGAGTGAGGTCCGCCATGGGCGTACTCCTCGCGCACCGGCATTTCCACGAACGGCTCCGGTTCGGTCAGAACCGCGGCGCCGTCCGCCGTCCTCACCCAATAGCGGTCTCCATGCAGGATCAGCTTCTTCCGCATCCCGCCAACGCCGAAGGTAACCTCCAGCGCCGGCGTCGCCCGTCCCTCCGGCGCGAAGCCGGAGCCGACGAAGAGGCAGTCGGCGCGCGGCTTGAAGGCAGCGACATCGGAATCCGTCTTGAGCGAGTTGCCATGCTCGTCCTCAAAATGCTCCGGCTTGCCGAGACCCGGCTGCTGGTCCTTTTCGAGTGGCAGGCAGACGCCATCGGGCACGAGCGCGAAGACGCCCTTGACCACCAGCGACAGGAAGGGCTGGCCCGGCTCCAGCTTGGAGACGACCCGGCTGACCGCGAAAGGCGTATCGTTGTAAAGCTTCATGCGCCGGCGTCGAGCAGGGTCCCGAAGATCGTTCCGAGGCTGCTGATGTCGCCGATGCCAAGGGTCGTCCCGTCGATCCGGACGTTGCCGGTGAAACTGGAATCGAAGGTATCGACGGAAAGAGCGGTGCCAACAACGCTCATGTCACCAATGACGTCTATGCTCGCCGAGGTCGACAGCACCTCGAATTCCGGCGTCGTGACATACATGCCTCCGGCGGTCAGCTCGATCTGGGACGCGGGTCCGCAGGACAGGGTCAGGGAAGTCGCGTCCATCTCGATCTTCGGCATGACGCCCGGCACGGCGTCGGCGATTTTCTGGGCGATGCAGGCAGCCAGGACGACGGCGGAAGTCACCGCCGCCAGGCCGATGCAGGTGTCCGGTATGTCGGTTCCGAAGGCGTCGCTGTAGGTCGAATCCAAGACGTCCGGCGTCGCCATCTTGTAGAATTCGCTCGACGACTTGAAGGTGTCCGCGGCACTGCCGATGGACAAGCCGAGAGCGGTCACGGCGGACAGGTTCGCGGCGACCTGGACCGCCCGGGTCCAGCCGGTCGCGACGCCGGTCTGGATCGCGAGGGTGATGCTGTCGGTCGCCGCCTGATCGAAACAGGCACGGGTGGAGGCGACCTCGCCCGTGAAGAAACGGCCGCTGAAATTGCCGTAGACATCGCAGTCCGCCGCGATCTGATAGCCGTTCACGGAGACGGCCATCGAGTTGTTGATCTCGAATTTCGACGCGTTCGAGATCTCCATCGCGACATCGTTCTGGATGTCGTACTTGGCGTCGAAGGTGTAGTTGACCTGGGTGGAGGCCGCGACATTGAACTGCCGGACCGCGGTGATTTCATAATCCGTCTTCAGGCCATTGATATAGGTCGCGCCGTTCGCGGTGATGAAGGACGACTCGCCGGCATCGTGGACCCAGTCCGCCTTGCGGTCCCACCACAGAAGGCGTCCCTCACCCTCGACCGAGCTGAAATAGTCGCCCTTGATGACCTGGGAATACTCCTTGCCGACCGAGAGCGCCTAGTTCGCGTTGCTGTAGAGGAAGAGGCCGTCGAGATGGGCGTTGTTCTCCATCTCCGTGTCTTTGTTTCCGTCCCGCCGGTCGATGTTGCGCGGAAGGGCGAAGTTGATCGCCGGACCATATTCGATCGGCGTGCCGTCCCCTTCGTATCCCCGCCAGACCGGGTGATAGTTGTCGCTGTCGAGAATGACCCGTTCGTAGTCGTTCATGTCCGACCGGGCATAGCCGAGGCGAAGATAGGCCAGCGGCATCTCGACGGTCGAATTGTCCGGGTCCGAAAAACCGGAATAGACGGCCTGGTACTTCAGATTGTCTCCGGGCGTGTCCGCCGTCGGCACTGTGACGCTGTCGTCGTCTTCAGGCATGTAGAGGTAGGTCTGGGTCGTATTGCCCGTATCGCTCGGCACGATCGTCCCGGTCGCCGACCCGTAGTTCGTCAGTGAGACCAGGAAGGTTGTCGAGGTCGAGTTCGAGTAGGCTTCGGAGAGAATGGTGACCGATATCGTCTCCTCCGTCGCGTTGGCGGCGAACTGGAGACTGCCGCTCGTCGAGACATAATCGGTTCCGGCCGTCGCGGTGATGTCGCTGGTGCTGTAGTCGACGCTGGAGGCGTCGGCCAGGTCGCTGGAGGTGCCCGAGCGTTTGACGGTGAAGCTCGCGGTACCGGCGTTGTTCTTCGCCGTGACGCTGGAGATCGTGTAGGCGACTGTCATCGTTCTTCTCCTGTCGTCCCGGGCCCGGCGACCGTGTAAGCGCCTGGCCGGGTGTTCAGTCGGGCGGCGGCGGCAGGCCAAGCTGCCGGGACACGCCTTCGATCCATTTCGTCAGGGCGATCTGTGCTCCCTGGAGAGTGTCTTCCCGTTCCACCGCAGCGATCAGTTCACCCGGGGCGCCCCCATCCTTGAGGGCCTTGAGGGCGTCGGCCAGGCCCTGTTTCTCGATGGCCGCGACCTTTTGCTTGCGTTCCTCGGCCAGGGCTTCCGCAGCCATCTGGCGGTTGTCGACCATCAGGTCGTGCAGCATCGCCGCATAGTCCTTGGCCGAGCGGGGTGCGCCGAGCGGTTCCTCGACCACCAGCAACTGGTGTATCGGATCGAGGTCCCGCGACGTGATCTCGACGGTCCCGCGCGATACGAGTGTGACGGTGCCGGCGGTCGCGTCGACGACACAGGTGTCGAGGACGGTCCTGACCTCGGCAACCTCGTGCTCGCTTCTCAGGTTCGGATCCGCGCTGCGATGAATGAACATGCGTATGCGCGTTCCCGGCAACTGCGAACGGAAAACCGGCAATTCCGGATGCAGGTTCTCCAGGACGATCGCCTCGTCACCTTGTAGATACCCCTCGATCTGCTGATCCGATGGCGCGGCGTTGAAAAAACCGACATCGAAATCGTGCGGCGGCAAAGGTTTTCGCCGGACCAGCCATTTTCGGTCGGTCGTGCCGAGAAGCTCCCGCCGCGGCAGGAGGAATGGCGCAAGCATGCCGAATCCCTGGTGCGCCACATCCTGATCGAAGGGGGTCGCGGTTTCGCCTGGCGCGACGATGTTCGCGACGTCCACTGCCGAGCCGGGCGCCATGTCGAGAGATTCAAACCCGATGCCGTGTCGGTTGAAGCGCGAATCGACGCCGCCATGGGCATATTCGGCGCGTATGGGCAGTGATACGAAAGGCTTCGGTGTCGACAGGTGAATGCCGCCGTCTTCCTGGCGCACCCACTGCCGATCGCCGTGGACGGACAATGCTTTGCGCATCGGGCCGACCGAGAAAGCCACGTCGAGGACCTCGACCGGCTCGCCGCCCGGCGCATGGGCAGACCCGACGAACAGGCAGTCGGCCCGCGGCTTGAAAGGCGCGATGTCGGTCGGCGTCTTGGGCGAGTTGCCGTGCCGGTCCATGAAATTGCGCGGCTTGCCGATCTTCGCCTGCTTCTTCTTCGGCAGGGCGACGACGGGCCCGCCGGCGACAAGTTCGAATGTCCCCTTGACGATCACCGTCATGAAGGGTTTGCCCGGCGTATACATCGCCGGCTTTTCGGCAACACGATAAGGCGTCGTGTTCAGAATGCGCATCATGCCCCCGCGTTGCACCGGACTGGCTGGGCGTTCCTGGCTGGGTGTTCCCGTTCGGCCCCTTTGGTTCGACTATCCGGATTCGATGAAGGTTCCGTAGGCCTCTCCGAGTATCTCGGCATCGCCGCTGACGCTGAGATCGACCCCCACCTCGAGGTCAGTACTGATAACCATCGACCCCGTCAGGGTGAACTCGGGCGCCATTACACTCACCTCGTCCGCGTCGATCGACATCTCGTCCGTCAGGATCTCGACGGAGGGCGCGGCCAGGACGATCGTCTCGTCGGTCATCTCTATATAACTGTCGGCTCCGGCGGAGAGCTTGAGGGTCGTGGCGTCCATCTCCAGCATCGGCATCACCGCGGCAGCCGTTTGCGCGGCCTTCTGGGAAGCGGCGCTGAGCGCGACAATGGCCGCGGTCGCGGCCGCGAGCCCCGCCAGAGAATTCGGAACATCCTCTACGAAGGCGTTGTTGTAGTTGTTCCCGAGCCCCTCGCCGGTGACGGTGGAAAAGAACTTGCCATTCGACTGAAAGTCGTCGAGCCAGGCGGCGGTGGTCGCCCCCAGCGCCGCCGCGGCATTCGCGTATGCGGCCACCTTCACCGGCGCGGTCCAGGCGGTCGACAGGCCGCTGTTCACCGACAAGACGATTTCCTCGCTTACGGCCTGCTTGAACGAGGTCTTGGTCGACGCGCGGCCACCCGTCGGCGTGTCGTAGGAGAAGTTCCCGTAAACGTCCGCACTGATCGCTGCCAGAAGGCCCTGCGCCGACATCCCGATGGAATTCGAAATATTGTAACTGACCGAATTCGACACATCGAGCCGCGCCGCCGCGCTCGCGCTGAATGCCGCGCCGATCGCGTAGTCGATCGTCTGATTGGCCGAGACACCCAGCTTCTTGCTGTTCGAGATATCGTATTGCCAGATGTCGCCGTTGATGTGATCCGTGCCGGAGGCGCCGCGCAGATCTTTCGGCCCGTCGAAATACGTCCACTTGGTCTCGGTGCCCATATAGAGCTGGTGCGACCGCCCCCCGACGAAGTGGATGTAGTCGCCCTGGATCACCTGGTTCATGTGGTTGTTGATCGTGACCAGGTAATTCTTGTCGGAATAGAGAAAGATGCCGTCGAGATGGGTGTTGTCCTTCTTCTCGGCGTCGACATCGTCGCTCGACAGGCCCAGCCGGTCGATGCCGCGCGGCAGCGATAGGTTCTCGAGGGTGCCGAGCTCCTTGGGCTTGCCGCTCGACGTCTTGCCGTTCCAGGTCGGGTGATAGCCGTCGCTGTTCAGGATCACCCGTTCGTAGTCGTTCGTGTCGGAGCGGGCATAGCCGAGGCGGAGATAGCCGAGCGGCATCTCCACCGTCGACGTGTCGGGATCCGAGAAGCCCGAGTAGACCGCCTGCCACTTGAGGTTATCTCCCGGATCGTCCGCGGTCGGCACCGTCTGTGAATTGTCGTCGTCGGGGATGTACAGATAGGTCTGGACGCTGTTCGTCGTCGTGTCGGGCGAGATGCTGCCCGTCGCCGCCCCGAAATTCGTCAGGTTCAGAAGAAAGGTCTTGACCGCCGTGTTGTCGAAAGCGGCGGCCTCGATCGTGACCTCTACCTGCGCCTCCACCGCCTGGGCGGCGAATTCGAGCGTGCCGCTCGTCGCCTGGTAGTCCGTCCCCGCCGTCGCCGTGATATCCTGTGTGGCGAAAGCGACGGAGGATTCCACCCCCAGATCGGCCGCTGTGCCGGTTCGCGTGACCGTGAAGACGGCAGACTGGGCGCCATCCCTGACGGTGACGCTGGCGGCGGAATAGGCGACGGTCATGGCAGTGCCTCCTCTGCCGGCGGCCACCCTCCGAGGATCAGCCGTCGACCATGACGAAATGGATGCCGCTGCGGGTCACGATCCGGTTTTCCTTGGTGTTCTGCCGGGTCACGACGTTGCCTGTCTTGGCGTTCGGCAGGGCGCCGATGATGACGGGCTCGTCCGGGTTGCCGCCGAAGCAGGACCACAGCACCTCCGTCCCCGGCTGTAGCGGGAAGTTGAGACCCTGGTTCTCGCCGGCCATGGGCAGCGACATGCGGAGATAGGTCGACGCCTCGCCATTCTTTCGGCCGCTCAGATCGAACATCATGCGGACCTTGTAGCGGCCGAGTTCGTCGATCTGCGGGAAGCCGTTGTCGTCCTCGTTGTCCGTATCGACGATCCCGTTCATGACGCCGGTCAATCGGGGCCAGGAGATCGTCCGGGGCGACCGGTAGGGCACCTCCTCGCGCACCGCACGGAACCGGTTGCGATAGCCGCCGGCTTCCGCGCTGCCCAGGAAGGCAGCCGTCTGCGGCATCATCGCCGCGGTCCCCGGGATCGCAAAATAGCTGGGGTTGGCGCCGGCATGTTCGACGGCGGTCAGCAGGAATGTCTTGTTGAAGCCGTCGACCTCGTGGCCGTCCAGGCTGAATTTCGCGCCGGGAAGGAAATCCGACCGGTCGCCCATGCCCGTGAAGTAGTTCTGGGAGGTGAAGGCCTCCTGGGCGCGCACGCCGGCAAGGCGCCGGACCCGGCGCGACGCGTTGTCCTTGAGAAGGCCGCCGATCGACGCCGGCTTGCCGTAGTCGCCGAAGTCGGCGATGAAACCCCGGTTGTTGTCGACCCCGTGGCCGGGCGAAATGTTGTTCGCATTCTCGACCTTCTGCTCTTCCTGCAGGAAGGGGTCCTTGAAATCGTAGTCGTCATCACGCAGCACGACCTTTTGCGGCACGAGCGTCTTGAAGAAGCGAAGCTCGCTGATATAGCCGACATGCATCGCGCCCGCCGGCGGCGTCAGCTGGAAGGAGATCGTGGGCGGGCTCTGCCCGCCGCCGACATTGACGAAGGCCTCGTCCTTGTCGCCGATGATCATCTTCTCGCCGTCGGACCCGGCTTCGAAGAAGAAGAACAGTCCCTCGAGCTGCATGTGGCGGGCGATGAAGTCGAAGTCGCTTTCGCGATACTGGACGACGTAATCCCGCGCCTCGATGCTGTAATCCTCGTCGTCAATGTTGACGAACTCGAAATCCGTCTCCGCGGACAGCCGGGCCACATTCTCGTTGGTCAGCACCTGCTCGACGATGGCCGGGATCGACATCCGTCGCTCCGTGCCGAAGATCTCGTTCCGATGTCCGCGGGTCAGCAGCCAGGCCCGTGGCGCGAGCCTCACCCGATACAGGTATTTGAGGTCCCGCACCTCGACCGGCGCGCCCGCGATGAATTCCGCTTCGGCGACGATGCCCTGTATCTTGCGCTGCATGCTGCCGTCGCTTCGGCCCAGCGTGAATTCCGCCGGCGACCCGACGACCTGATCGAAGTCGACATCTCCGTGCGAAGAGGCCAGAAGGATGTCGAAGCGATAGAGTTCCGATATTCCTTCCGTGCCGTGAAACCTCACGACTTGAAACGCCGATGTGGAATTAGCGTATGTCCCCTGTTTAAGGACAAAGGAAAATTCCAGGTTGTCGTCCGCCATAACCTGCTCCCGTCAGTGCGTTTCCCCGCCGCCGCGTTAACGGCATTTTGGGAAGGAATGATTACCGATTCAAGAACAGCTACCCCGAACCGCCGTCATCCGGATGCATTAACGGAAACCGGGGGCGGGCGGGGAAGCCTGTTGCGCAATGTTCAGGGTGAAGCAATCATGACCCCTAGAGCCAATGGTCGATGATATAAGACATCGTCAGTTGGTCGACGCCTTTCTAGCTGGAGAGATCGGCCTCGACGACGTGACGCGAAGACTTCCGGGCGCGCTGGCGGGATCGCCCGCGACCGCCGAGGATCATCGCGCCTATCTCGACCATCTGAAGGCCTCGGGCCGCCTCCCGCCGCAGGTCCACGCCCTGTTGCGCACCGTTCAGCCGGCGGCCGCGCCGGACCCCGACGACGGCTTCGGCACAACCCCGATGCTGGCGGGCGTGGCAAGCGACGGGTCGAAACGCAAGCGCCGGGATGGTCCGTCTCCGCTCGCCCAGCTTCTCTCCGACGCGATGCCTGCGCGCACGATCGTACCGCGCCGCACCACCGGGACCGGCACCCCCTCGATCGAGGCACGGGCCGAGACGGGCGCGAACTCCGTTGCCAGCCCGGCCGATCTGCTGCGCGCGGCGAACGACACGCCGGCGCCGACGCCGGACCCGGCACCGCGACGCTCCTCGCTCCTGTCCGCGTTTCGGCGATCGGCGGCGGCCGAACCGGCCGCGACATCCCCAGCCGGGGTGACGCGGGCCGTCGAGACGCCGCCCGGCGACGCCCGGTCCGCAAATCAGCCGCCGCCATCTTTCGATACCGAACCCGTGGCACGAACGGGCGCCGACCCATCGCCCTACCCCCGCTTTTCCATCGCGCCCTCGTCCGCCGACGCAGTGCCCCCGGCCCCCTCCTCGACCGCTTCTTCGACAACGGCCCCCGTGGCCGATGCGACGGCCGCGGTTCCGACGCCGTCCGAACCCCGCAAGACGATACCCGACGGCTATCAGATCGAGGTGCCGCCGACCACGCCCGCGCCCGCGCCCGCGGCTAACCGCTCGACCCAGATCCTGCCGGACGACTACGATCCAATGGAAGGGCTGAGCCCGCCGCCGCCCAGCATCGTGCCGCCGCCCGCCCCGGCCGAACCGAAGGCGGCCGCGCCGACACCGGCCATCTCAGCGCGGGAGGCATCGGACGCGGCCGTTCCGATCGTCTCGAAACAGGCCGAAGCGCCGCCCGCCGCCCCGACTGCCACCGTGGCCGATGCAGTTCCGGAGGACGAGGAGGACGAGGAGGACACCGAGAACCGGATTGTCCCCGCCCACGCCCGAACGGCCGCCCTCACCGAAGGGGACGAAAAGGACAAGGCGGACGACAAGGGTCAGACGCCCTCTGGCGACAGCGAGGCAGGCCGCCCGGTCGCACCCCCCATACTCGCAATCGCCCCCACGCCGGTCGACGTAAAGGAGGAAGACGACGGGATCGACGCCCGGCGAGACCCGGCGCGCGACCGTGCCGGTCCCGATGCTGACGGCCCCGACGCTGACGGCCCCGTCGGCGCCGACGGTGCGCGCGCGGAAGAGGACCTGAGGGAAAAGGAACATGAGGCCCACACCCGGGAGGACGATACTCGGGAGGACGACAACCGGGAAATCGAGGACGAAGAGGACAACGAGGCCGGCGAAGCCCGGGCAGCCGAAGCCGGGATGGAGAAAGATCGCGACGAAGACGACGAAGAAGGCAACGTCCACGACGACCGCGATCGCCACGAGCGCAATTCGGAAACCGGCGGTGACCGCGACCGCAATGCCGGCGACGGCGACGGCGACAGCAGTGACCCGCGTCGTCCGGGCGAGCCGCTGCCCAGTTCGCTCCTGCCCGAAGCGACCCTGGATACGGCGCGCGAGGCGCCGCCGGACTATCCGGTCCCAAGCCGGCGGCAGGGCGGCGGCGGCGTTCCGCTGCCGACGGTAACGCCCGCGTCCGGAAGTTTCGGACTTGGCCGCCGGTCCGAGACGCCCGCCGCCTCGACTGGCGTGGGGGATGCGACGGACCCGGCGGCGGGAGAGGAAAGCGTCGCCGCCGACCTTGACGCCCCCGGGGACACCGATACGGCCCCGTCGGAGACCGAGCGGCAGGTCGACGAAGCCATCTTCTCCAGTTATCTCAACACCTATCGCAAGCTGAAGGACCAGCGGGCGCAGGCCGGCGAGCAGTCGGAACAGCAGAAACTCGACGCGCTACTCCAGCCCTGGCAGACCATTCGCTTCCGCCGCGACGCAGCGAAGCTGGCGGACGGCGATTCGGCCGCAGTCGGCGATTTTGGCCTGGAGGACGAACCCGGTCCGTCCGAAGTCGGGCCGGGCGATATCGTCAACAAGCGCTTCGTGATCGAGCGTGTGCTGGGCGAGGGCGGCATGGGCACGGTCTTCAAGGCCGTCGACCGCCGTCAGCTCGAGGCGAAAAGCCCGAACCCCTTTGTCGCACTGAAGCTGTTGAGCCACGATTTCCGGCGCCATCCAGAGGCCTACCGGGCGCTGGAGCGCGAAACGCGCAAGTCGCAGATCCTGGCTCATCCGAACATCGTCACGGTGTTCGATTTCGACCGCGACGGCCGGCTCGCCTACATGACGATGGAACTGCTCGAGGGATCGCCGCTCAGCAAGCTGATCAACGCCCACGGTTCCGCCATGGACTGGGCGACCGCGGAGCCGATCATCCGCGGGGTCGGCGCCGCGCTCAGCTATGCTCACGAGCAGGGCATCGTCCATGCCGATATCAAGCCCGGCAACATCTTCTACACGACCGACGGGCGGGTGAAGCTGCTCGACTTCGGCATCGCCCAGGCCTTTCGCGAAACGGGAACGGCGAACATCTCCGGCACGGGAAGCGACAGCCTGGCCGGCGCCCTGACCCCGTCCTTTGCCAGTGTGGAAATGCTTGAAGGTATGCCGGCGGCGCCGAAGGACGACATCTACGCCCTCGCCTGCGTGATCTACGAGATGCTGGCCGGACGGCACCCGTTCGACAGCAAGACGGCAAGCGAGGCCGAGGCCCATGGCGACAACCCCGCGCCGATCCCGGGCCTGAGCAAGAAGCAGAACGCGGCGCTCGCCCACGGACTGGCCTTCAGGCGGGAGAACCGCCCGGTCACCATGCAATCCTTCATCGAGGAACTGATCGACCTGAAACGCGGCTGGTTCGGCCGTTAGGGCGAGGCTGTCTCAAGCCCGCCCGGCCGATCCAACCTGACAGGACCGCCGCCTCAGGTCGGTGCGTCGATCCGGTTCGCGACCGCCGCCAGGCCGATTGACCATTCCGACGCCGGGTCCAGGAGGGAGAAGAGCCCCCCGCTGCCCAGCCGGATGATGTCCTCGCTCAGCGGCAGGACGCCCTCGACCGGCGCACTGTAGGCGCTGCCGACACTGGCGCGCAATTCGTTGAAGTCGAAGCTCGGCAACGCCTTGTTGACGACCAGGAAGAGGTCCGGGACGTTCAACCGCCGCGCGACCTCCAGCGTGACCGCCGTACCCTGGTAATCCTGGTGGTCCGGCCGCAGGATGAGAACGAGTACATCCGAAATCGCGATCGACAGCAGGGTTTCCTCGTTCAGGCCGGGATGGGTGTCGACGACGAGATAATCGAGCTGCAACTGCTCCACGAGATCCCGGAAGCCGTCATTCAGGAGGTTGATGTCGTATCCTTCCTGAAGCACGCGGGCGATCTCTCCGGCCTTCGCGCTCGACGGGACAAGAAAGACGCGTCCCTCGGCGAGAGCGGCATTGCCATTCGCGTCGCGGACGCCGTTGCTGACGTCGATCGCGGCCTCCTCGATCCGGCAGCGCCCCCACAGATAATCGTTCAGGGTCAGACCGACGGTTTCCTGGTCGATGCCGAACAGGACATGGATGCCGGGTGACTGGATGTCGGTGTCGACAATGGCGACCCGCCGGCCATGGGCCGCGAGTTGGGCGGACAGATTCGCCGTGACGTTCGACTTGCCGGTGCCACCGCGATAGGAGTGAACGGAGACGATCCTGGCCATCGGATCAGGACACCCCGCTGCGGCGCGCCCGCAGGCTGGCTGCCTTGTCCTGAAGCTCCTTGAAGTAGTCGCTCTCCGTGATCTTCGCGACCTGACGGTCTTTCTTCTTCTGGTCGATTTCGACGGTCATCTGCTGAACCTTCTGTTTGAGGCTTTCATTCTCGCGGCTCAGGGCGCGTTGTGCGACTTCGAGCTGACGCTGGGTTTCGCGCAGATCCTGCACGGTCCGGTCGAGCCCAAACTCGCGCGCCTCAAGCTGCACGACCATCATCCCGAACGCTTCGGCGAGTTCGGCGACGATCGCGGGTTGATCGTCGCCTGTAAGATCGAACAGCCGGTTAATGTTTTGGTACTGGCCGCCTGCTACTTCAGCGCAGAGCTCGCCTAAAGTCGCCAGGAAGGTCGCGAGACTGTCTTTTTCTTCCGTCATGGTTCCGATGACATACTATCTTGACGCGCCGCGCGATAGGCAGAAGGCCGATGCCGCCGGGACCGGCCGTTCCGGCACAGGAAATATCGAGAAGGGGCAAGCATGTCGCTAAAGGACGATCCGCGCTTCACGCTCGGCAAGGATCCGATACCGGGGGACAACCCGGCGGGCGAGTCCGTCCGTTATGAGACCATCTTCGACGAGCTGGAAGGCATGATCTCGAAGATGGACAGCGGCGGGCCGAATGCGGTGCCGTGGGACAAGGTGGCGGCGACGTCCACCGACATCCTGCGCGACCATTCGAAGGACATCCTCGTCGGTGCCTACGCGACCTTCGCGCTCTACCGGCAGGAAAGTTATGCCGGGCTCGCGATCGGGCTGCAGATCCTGCGCGACATGGTCGACAGCTATTGGGACGGCCTGACCCCCCCGAAGAAACGCGAGCGTGCGCGCGTCTCCGCCGTCGAATGGATTGGTGAACGGATCGGCCAGACGCTGGAGACGGCCGAGATCACTCAGGACGACGCACCCAATATCGTCGCGGCATACACGGCCCTGTCGGAACTGGACGACCTTCTGAACGCCAAGCTGGAGAGCCAGTCGGCCGCGCTCGGCTCCTTGATGCGGCCGCTGCGCGAGTTGAGCCAGAAGGCGGAGGGAATGCTGGCCGAGGCGGCGGCGGCGCAGGAGGCGTCAGAAGCAGCCGCCGCGGCCCAGGCGCAAGAAGCAGAGACGGCCGCCGCCGCTCCGGCAACGGCCGAAGGTGCGCCGGCAACCGCTCCCGCCGCGCCTCCCGCGGCCGGTGCACCGTCGCCGACCGCCCCGGCCCCGCCGGCCGCGGGCCCCGCGCCAAGTGCCGCCGCGCCAACGGTCGCCGCCTCGACCTTCGACAGCGCGGATCTCGCCAAATCGATCGGCGAGCTGCAGAGGTCGTTGCGTAGCTTCGCCGAGGCGCTTCGCCGGGGCAGCCCCGCCGATCCGCGCGGTTACTGGCTGAACCGGGTCGCCACCTGGCTTCCCATCACGCATCTGCCGCCGGTCGAGGGCGGCAACACCGCCCTTCCCGAAATCGACACCGATACGAAGGCGGCGATCGAGAACCGTTTGAAGGAAGGCGATGACGCCGCCGTCCTGACCGCCGCGGAGAACGCATTGAGCGACGCGCCCTTCTGGCTCGCCGCCCATCGGTTCAGTGCGGCGGCCCTCGCCCAGCTGGGCGAGGACTATGCCGGCGCGCGGGCCGCGGTCATCGGCGAGTTGGCGGCCTTCCTGCGCCGCTTTCCGGAGCTTCCCGGCCTGCGCTTCTCCTCCGGCGAGCCTTTCGCCGACGGGCCGACGGCCGCCTGGATCGGCGACGAGGTCCTTGCCGGTGGCGGTGCCAGCGGCGGCGGCGGCGAGCAGGGCGGCTGGGACGCCGGGCTGAGCCAGGCCCGGCAGGCGGCGGCTAAAGGAAAGATTAACGATGGGTTTGGCATTTTAACCACAGGACGACAAACGGCCCCCAGCGGGCGTGCCCGATTTCTATGGGATTTGCGTCAGGCAGAGTTTTGTCTTGATAACGGTGAAGTTGTTCCGGCGGGACGACTTTTGGAAACTTTGGACGACGAGTATCATGAACTTGGGCTGGCCGATTGGGAGCCCGATATCGGTTTGCAGGTCGCAGCGCTGCTATTAAAGTGCTACGCGACAGCGGGAGACAGATTGGGCGTCGCGGACGGAACCGCCGCGGCGCGTATGGCGAGGCTTCAGGCCACGGTGTGCCGGTTCGACATGTCGTCGGCCGTGGCCCTGATGAAGCCGTAGCGAACGGAAACCGTCCCGGCCGCGACCCCGCGGCCGGCGACCCGGCAAAGGGGCACAATTGATGGCCAAGGAAGCATCCGTAGCACCGAAAGAACGCGTGAACATCCGGTACAAGCCGGCGATCGGCGACGCCAAGGAACAGGTCGAGCTGCCGATGAAGCTGGTCATGCTCGGCGATTACACGCAACGGGCCGACGACCGGCCGATCGACGAGCGCGAGCAGATCAACGTCGACAAGGACAATTTCACGGACGTCATGCGCGAGCAGAAGCTGGCGCTGGATCTGAACGTGAAGAACAAGCTGACCGAAGCGCCAGAAGGCACGGACGAGGAAGATAACCTCATGGGTGTCAGCCTCCAGTTCAACACGCTGAAGGATTTCGAGCCTGAGCATGTCGTCGAGCAGGTGCCGGAGCTGCGCAAGCTTCTGGAGCTGCGTCAGGCGCTGATGGCCCTCAAGGGTCCGCTTGGCAACGTGCCGCAGTTCCGCAAGGCCATCCAGGCGGTGCTGGAAGACGACGCCGCGCGGGAGAAGCTGCTCTCCGAACTGGGCGTCGGAGCGGACAAGCAAGAATAGAGACCACCGACCGGCGCGGGCGCACGCGACGTGCCGCGCCGGTCGACACGGGCCCGGCCGTCGCCGGGTCAGACAATACTGGGAAGGGATAAGGGACGATGGCGGAAACCGAGAAACAGGTTGCAGAACAGGGCGCTGCAACGACGGTCGAAGAGGGTTCGATCCTCGACCAGATCATGCAGGAGACACGCCTCGCGCCGTCCGACGACGGCTACGAAGTCGCAAAGCGCGGCGTTGGCGCCTTCATTGCGGAGATGCTCAAGCCCTCCCTCAAGGGCGAGAAGATCAACAACGCCGCCGTCGACCAGATGGTGAGCGAGATCGATTCGACCTTGAGCGCGCAGCTCGACGAGATCATGCACAACGAGCAGTTCCAGAAGATGGAATCTGCGTGGCGCGGCCTCAAGTTCGTCATCGACCGCACCGACTTCCGCCAGAACATCAAGGTCGAGCTTCTGAATGTCTCCAAGGACGACCTGCTGGAGGACTTCGAGGATGCGCCGGAGGTCGTGAAGTCGGGCCTCTACAAGCACATCTACACCGACGAGTACGGCCAGTTCGGCGGCCAGCCCGTCGGCGCGATGATCGCCAACTACGAATTCGGCCCCAGCGCCCAGGACGTGAAGACATTGCAATATGTCGCCAGCGTCGGCGCGATGGCCCATGCGCCCTTCATCGCCGCCGCCTCGCCCAAGATGTTCGGTGTCGACGACTACGCCGAGCTGCCGAACCTGAAGGATCTCCAGTCGATCTTCGAGGGGCCGCAATACGCGAAATGGAACTCCTTCCGGGAGTCCGAGGATGCGCGTTATGTCGGCCTGACGATGCCGCGCTTCCTGCTGCGCACGCCCTACGGCCAGGAATCGAACCCGGTCAAGGCCTTCAACTACGAGGAAGACGCCGAGGGCAAGACGGAGAACTATCTCTGGGGCAACACGTCCTACGCCTTTGCCACACGGCTGACCGACAGCTTCGCCAAGGATCGCTGGTGCCCGAATATCATCGGCCCGCAGTCCGGCGGTGCGCTGGAGGATCTGCCGCTGCACCAGTATGAATCGATGGGCCAGATCGAGACCAAGATCCCGACCGAGGTCCTGATCTCCGACCGTCGCGAGTATGAGCTGGCCGAGCAGGGCTTTATCGGCCTGACCATGCGCAAGGGCAGCGACAACGCGGCCTTCTTCTCCGCCAACTCCGTCCAGAAGCCGAAGTTCTTCGGCAATACGAAAGAAGGCAAGGACGCGGAGCTGAACTACAAGCTCGGCACCCAGCTGCCCTACATGTTCATCATCAATCGCCTGGCGCACTACATCAAAGTGCTGCAGCGCGAGAATATCGGCAGCTGGAAGAACCGGTCGGAGCTGGAGGACGAGCTCAATACCTGGCTCAAGCAATATGTTTCCGACCAGGACAACCCGTCCGCCGAGGTCCGCAGCCGCCGGCCGCTGCGCAAGGCGCAGATCACGGTGGAGGATGTCGAGGGCGAGCCCGGCTGGTACTCCGTGCAGATGAACGTTCAGCCCCACTTCAAGTATATGGGCGCCGACTTCACCCTCTCGCTCAAGGGCAAGCTCGATAAGGAATAGGCCGTCGCTAGGCAGGCGCCGGAACCCGCGCCCGACGGGGGAGGCGCCGCTCAGCCATGTATGAACGGACGCTCTTCGAACGGCTGGCAAATCCGCAGGCGGAACAGCGGACGGATGACCGTATCGACATGTCGGTCGTCATTGAATCCGTCATGACCAATCTGCGCACGGTGTTCAACACCCGCCAGGGCAGCGTCATGATCCGCGGCGATTACGGCCTGTCCGACTTCAGCGACCTGTCCCTCCTGTTCCGCGACGCGATGGCCCACATCGCGCGCGAGATCAAGGAACTGATCGAGAAATTCGAGCCGCGCCTGGAGGACGTCACCGTGCGCCACGTCGCCGACGAGGATAACCCTCTGGCCCTGAGCTTCCGCATCTCCGGCGTGGTCGTCGTCGGCGAGCGGGAGGAGACGGTCCGCTTCGACAGTGAATTGGGCCACGACGGCTACGTCCGGCTGCGGACCTGACGCCATGGCCCTGAACAAATACTACAGCGACGAACTGGACTATCTGCGCGACCTGGGCGCGGAGTTCGCCAACGAGAACCCCAACCTGGCGCCCTTCCTGGCCCGGGCAAGCCGCGATCCCGATGTCGAGCGGCTGATGGAGGGCTTCGCCTTCCTGACGGGCCGCCTGCGCCAGAAGATCGACGACGAGCTGCCGGAACTCTCCCACAGCCTGATCAATCTCTTCTGGCCAAATTACCTGCGCCCCATCCCGGCGGCGACGATCGTGGAATTCACGCCGGAACCCGGCGCGCTGACGGCACCCCACGTCCTCGAACGCGGATTTACGATGGAATCCGCGCCGATCGACGGCACGCCCTGTCAGTTCCGCACCTGCTACAATGTCGACATCCTGCCCGCCCGCATCCTCGACGCCAAGGCGGAGACGACGTCGTCGTCGAGCCGCGTGTCTGTCACCGTCGGCTTCGATCACGGTCTGAGCCTCGCGGCCCTGGGCGTGCCGAGCCTGCGCTTCTATCTCGATTACGAGCGCGAGCCCGCCGTCGCCCAGGAACTGTTCGTCCGCCTCTTCAACAATCTGGATCGCTGCGACGTCCGCGAGCCCGGCGGCGAGGTGCACAGCCACGTTCCGGCCTCGGCGGTGACCCAGGTCGGCTTCCTGCCGACGGAAGAGGTCATCCCCTACCCGCTCAACACGTTCTCGGGCTACCGGCTGCTGCAGGAGTATTTCCTGTTCCCGCAGAAATACATGTTCTTCGACCTCAATCTCGGCGGGCAGACGGAAATCACGGCGAACCGGATCGAACTGAGCTTCGAGTTCCACAGAAGCTTCAACAATTCGGCGCGCCTGAAGCGCGACCTCTTCCGGCTGAATTGCACGCCGGCGATCAACATTTTCCGCCACGACGGCCAGCCGATCCGGGTCGACCACACCAAGACCGAATACCGGGTGCGGGCCGCGGGCCAACGCGCCAATCACTACAGCATCTATTCCGTGGACCGGGTTCGCGGCTGGGTCCAGGGCCAGAACCGCCGCATCGACTACCAGCTCTTCGAGAGTTTCCGGCACGCGGACCGTTCGGCGACGGAAGACACCATGTACTTCCGGACCAACGTGAAGCCGGCGACGGTCGGGCGGGGCGTCGACACGTATATCTCCTTCGTCGACGACAAGGAGAACCTGGCCATTCCGCCTACGCAAACGGTGACCCTGGAACTGACCTGCACCAATGGCAGCCTCGCCGAGCGGCTCGGCGTCGGCGCCGTGAACCGCCCGGGCGGCGATTCGATCCCCAGCGTCAGCTTCGCCAATATCGGCCAGGTGACCCATCAGGTTCCGCCGCCGATCAGCGGCAACCTGTTGTGGCGACTGATCTCGAACCTGTCTCTGAATTTCTCGTCGATCGCGAATATCGACGGCCTCAGGACGGTCCTGTCGAACTACAACTTCCGGGCGCTGGTCGACGACCGCGAGCGGCGGCGGATGGAGCTTCTTCTCGAATCCCTGCGCGAAATCCAGACGAAGCCCATCGACTGGATGGTGCGCGGCCTGCCGGTCCGGGGTATCCGGGTGGAGCTGGCTGTCGAGGAAAGCAAGCAGGGCGGGCCGGGCGAGGCCTATCTGTTCGGCACGATCCTCAGTCATTACCTGCAGAACTTTTCCAGCCTGAATTCCTGCAGCCAGTTGGCGATAGAATGTCTGGATAGCGGCGTGAGATTCGAATGGCCGGTGAGAATCGGACAAAAATCAATACTGTAAGGGACCGGCTGCTCGCCGAGGGCCATGCATTCTCCTTCTATCAGGCGGTCAGCCTGCTGGAGCGTGCCCTGGCGGAGAGCCCGCGCGTCGGGACCCTGGGGCCTGTCGAGAAGGAGCGAATCCGCTTCGCGGGGACGCCCAGCCTGAGCTTCGCGGCGAGCGACATCTCCGGGATCGAGTTTGCCGAGCGGAAGCCTGTCGACGGGGCCTGGATCCCGCCGGCGGTACAGAACGACGGCGAACCGGCCGAGGATACGGACAAGGACACCCTGTATCGGCTGCGCGTCACCTTCATGGGCCTCTACGGCCCGCCGTCGCCGCTGCCGCCGGCGGTGACCGAAGCGATCGTCCGGTCGGACGAGCCGAATATCGAACTCGCCGACTTTCTCGACGTGTTCAACCACCGTTTCGTCTCGCTGCTGTATCGGGTCTGGAAAAAGTACCGCTATTACATCCAGTTCGACCAGAAAGGCGACGACCCCTTTTCCCGGGTCGTCTTTGCCGTCCTGGGGCTCGACCGCGAGGCGGCGGAGGCCCGTTTCGACATTCGCTGGATCCGCCTCATGCCCTATGCCGGCATGCTGGGGCTCTATTGCCATTCGGCGCCGATGCTCGCCGGGCTGCTCAACCAGTATTTCGACGGCACACCCGTGGAGATCGAGGAGTTCTGCGAGCGGGTGGTGACCATCGCGCCGGAACAGCGCTCACGGCTGGGCAGCGCGACGGCCCGAATGGGACAGAGCTTCACCCTGGGCCGGCATGTCCACGACGTTTCGGGGAAGTTCCGCATCTGGATGGGGCCGGTCGACTTTGCGACCTATTCCCGCTTCCTGCCCAACGGCAACTGGTTCGCGGAACTGCGCAACCTCGTCAGAATCGCCCTGCGCGACCAGCTGGACTTCGACCTCGGCATCGTGATCGAGCCGGACCAGGTTCCGCGATGCACCCTGGGCAAGAACAGCCGCAGCCGCCTGGGCTGGTCGGCATGGCTCGGCCAGGCCCATAAAGACCGCGTAAAGGTGGTCCGCGATATGCATTTGAAAGACGCCGCGTGAGTGGAATGCCAATTGAAACGGCGGCCGGGCCGACTGGACCCGTCGCCTTCGAAAGCAGAGAGCTGAGGGGCCAGGAATGATACGCGTTGAATTGAAACCGCTGCTCGACCGCCTGAACGCCTATTCGAAGAAGTCGCTCGAAGGGGCGGCCGGCGTCTGCATGACGCGCTCGAACTACGAGGTGTCGGTCGAGCACATGCTGCTCGTCATGGTCGACGACACGGACCGCGACTTCCAGCTCATCCTGCGCCACTACGGCATCGAGCCGGCCCACATGAAGCGGGACCTGACCAGCAGCGTCGAAGAGCTGCGCAGCGGCAACGCGGGAAAGCCGGTCTTCTCGCCGATGCTCCTCGACTGGTTTTCCGACGCCTGGATGCTGTCGAGCGTCGAACTGGGCCTGAGCC
>CAYGKX010000010.1:20080-21131 GCA_964350225.1 uncultured Rhodospirillaceae bacterium
TCGGAGATCCCGATCGACGACCTGAGGCGAAACCTGCTCGACATCGTCGCCGGATCGAAGGAGGAGGCATCGGGCCTGGCCAGCGCACCGCGCGCCGCCGCCGCGGCGGCCGGTGGAGATGCGGATGCCGGCCCGGCGGACGATTCCTTCCTTGGCCGCTTCTGTGACAATTTCACGGCCCGCGCGCGCGCCGGGAAGATCGATCCGGTCTTCGCCCGCGACAAGGAAATGCGGGAGATGATCGACATTCTCGGCCGGCGGCGGAAGAACAATCCGATCTGCGTCGGCGAGCCCGGCGTCGGCAAGAGCGCCGTCGTCGAGGGCCTCGCGCTCAAGATGGCCCAGGGAGACGTCCCGGACTTCCTGAAGAATGTCGACCTGATGAGCCTGGACCTCGGCCTCCTGCAGGCCGGTGCGAGCGTGAAAGGCGAGTTCGAGAACCGCTTGCGCGGCGTCATTGACGAGGTCAAGGCGTCGCCCAAACCGCTCGTCATGTTCATCGACGAGGCGCATACCCTGATCGGTGCGGGCGGCGCCGCCGGCGGATCCGATGCCTCGAACCTTCTGAAGCCGGCCCTCGCCCGGGGCGAGTTGCGCACGATCGCCGCGACGACCTGGTCCGAATACAAGAAGTATTTCGAAAAAGACCCGGCCCTCGCCCGCCGTTTCCAGCTGGTCAGCCTCGACGAACCGTCGCCGGAGGACGCGACGACGATCCTGCGCGGCCTGCGCGACGTCTACGAGAAGGCCCATGGCGTCTATATCCGCGACGACGGCATCGACGCCGCAGCCAAGATGTCGGCCCGCTATATCTCCGGCCGACAACTGCCGGACAAGGCGGTCGACCTGATCGATACCGCGGCCGCCCGGGTCCATCTGAGCCTCTCCAACAAGCCCGAGGCCATCGACACCCGGGAACGGCGGATCGCGACCCTGGAGCGCGAACTGACGGCGATCCGGCGCGACGCCACGGTCGACATGGCCGAGGACGACGAACGGATGACCCGGCTCGAAGAGGAGATCGCCGGCATCCAGGAGGAACTGGCCGGCC
>CAYGKX010000011.1:0-4955 GCA_964350225.1 uncultured Rhodospirillaceae bacterium
GCCTGCCGCGCCAGTTGCACGCCCCACGCCGTGAAGCCCGACCGCGAAACGAGGATCGGTATCTGCATCTGCACGGTCTTGATGACCATCTCGCTCGTCAGCCGGCCGGTCGTGTAGAAGATCTTGTCCCCGGGCCCGATGCCGTGGAGGAACATGTAGCCCGCGATCTTGTCCACCGCGTTGTGCCGGCCGACATCCTCCATGTAGACCAGCGGCCGGTCGCCCTCGCACAGCACACAGCCATGGATCGCCCCCGCCTCCAGATAGAGGCTGGGGCTGGTGTTGATCTTCTTCGTCAGGGCATAGAGCCAGGATGTCCTGAGCTGCGCGTTGCGCGGCAGTTCGATCTCGTCGAACCGCTCCATGAGATCCCCGAACACCGTCCCCTGGGCGCACCCGGACGTGCGTATCTTCTTCTGAAGCTTTTCCTCAAAGTTCGTTTCTTTTTCAGTTCTTACAACAACAACCTCAAGCTCTTCATCATAATCGACCCCGACGATTCGGTCGTCCGGTCGAAGCATGTTCTGATTGAGCAGATAGCCGACCGCCAGATAGTCCGGGTAGTCGGCGATCGTCATCATGGTGACGATCTCCTGCCGGTTCAGGAACAGGGTCAGCGGGCGCTCGACAACAACGGCGGTCAAGACAGACTTGCCGTCCTGGTCGATGCCTTCAACCCGCTCGGTCAGACGCGGGTCCGCCGGGTCGGGCGCGAGCAGATAGTCCGGTGGGGTCTGGGGCGCGTTCATGTCGATCACAAGGTGCGACGACAGGCATGCAGAGGCAAGCCTTGTCCCGCCCCGCCGCCTGCCGCCATAGTGGCGCCCGCCAGCCGCCGCCAGCAAGTGCTCCCGCCAAGACCCTCCGGCCATGGACGAGATTTTCCAAGCCTTCGGCACCGCCTTCGACCTGATGGCCAGCTTCGACCCCACCCTGGTCGAAATCGTCGTCCTGTCCCTGGAGGTCAGCCTCGCCGCCGTCGCCATCGCCGGCCTGATCGGCCTGCCAATGGGCGCGGCCCTCGCCGTCTACCGTTTTCCGGGCAGGCGCATCCTGATCGTGACCACGAATGCCCTGATGGGGCTGCCGCCCGTCGTCATCGGGCTCGTGGTCTACCTGCTCCTCTCCAATGCAGGCCCGCTGGGTTTCCTGGACTTGCTGTTCACGGCTGGCGCCATGATCATCGCCCAGACGATCCTGGTGACGCCGATCGTCACCGCGCTCAGCCGCCAGGTCGTCGAGGACCTGTGGGGCGAATATTCCGAACAGTTGCGTTCCCTGGGCTGTACACCGGGCCGCGCGATCCGGACCCTCCTCTGGGATGGGCGGAGCGCGCTCGCAACGGCGTTGCTTGCCGGGCTCGGCAGGGCCCTGGGCGAGGTCGGGGCGGTCATCATCGTCGGCGGCAACATCGCCCACCACACCCGGGTGATGACGACGGCCATCGCGCTCGAGACCAGCCGGGGCGATCTCGCATTGGCGCTCGCGCTCGGTATCATCCTCATCTTCGTCGCCCTGGCGCTGAATGCCGGTGCCGCGGCCATGCGTGGCGTAGGCACCGGTCGCGCCGCCCTGCCCGCGCCATGAACGCGCGGGCCGCCGCGCCGCGCTCCACCGGCACACGAAGGGGGCGGATCCTGCCGCTGTCGCTGGAGGGGGTCTCGCTGGCCGTCGGGGACGAGGTTCTGGTCGACGCTCTCACTGTACGGATCGACGCGGGCGGTCCCACCGTCATCCTCGGGCCGAACGGCGCCGGCAAGAGCCTGTTCCTGAGGCTCGCCCATGGCCTCGTTCGTGCCTCGCGGGGACGGGTCCGCTGGCTGGGTCCCGATGCAGATCAGGCCGCGCGGCGGCAGGCCATGGTGTTCCAGCGCCCGGTCCTCCTGCGCCGATCCGCCCGAGGCAATGTCCTCTATGCCCTGCGACTTCAAGGACGCGACAGGGCCGCCGCCCGCGCACGGGCGGACGAGGTGCTGACCCGGACCGGCCTCGCCCCGATTGCTCACAGGCCGGCCCGGGCGTTGTCCGGCGGCGAGCAGCAGCGTCTCGCTCTTGCCCGGGCCTGGGCACTGGAACCCGAAGTGCTGTTTCTCGACGAGCCGACCGCCAATCTCGACCCCTCGGCGACCGGAGCGGTCGAACGCCTTGTCGAGGCCATCGCGCTCGGCGGGACCAAGATCATCATGACAACCCACGACCTCGGTCAGGCGCGTCGCCTGGCCGAGCGCGTGCTGTTCATGCACAACGGACGCATCCTGGAGGACGGCCCCGCGGACCGCTTCTTCGACGCGCCGAACACGCCCGAAGCCGCCGCGTTCCTGCGCGGCTCCCTAACCTGGTGAGGAGGTAAAAATGAAATTTTTCAATATATTATACGCCTTTTTTGCGGCAACACTTGCGCTTACCACACCATCCCTCGCGGAAAGTATCAAGGTCGCCTCGACGACGTCGACGGAGGCGTCGGGCCTCTTTGGCTTCATCCTGCCGCAATTCACTCGGGAGACCGGTATCGAGGTCAAGGTTATCGCCGTCGGTACGGGTCAGGCGCTGCGCCTCGGCAAGCGGGGCGATGTCGATGTCGTCTTCGTTCACGATCCACGGGGCGAGAAGGCATTCGTCGCGGAGGGCTATGGCGTGAAGCGCTACGAGGTCATGTATAACGACTTCGTCTTCGTCGGCCCCAGAACCGACCCGGCCGGCCTCAAGAAGGCGAAGACGCTCAAGGAAGCCCTCTCCGGCCTCAAGTCGGGCAAGGGCATCTTCGTATCGCGCGGCGACGACAGCGGCACCCATCGCCGCGAGACGCTGCTATGGCAGCAGGCTGGCGGCGTCCCGGACCCGAAGACCGCCCGCTGGTACCGGGAAGCCGGCTCAGGCATGGGCCGCACCTTGAACACCGCCGCCGGGCTCGATGCCTACACGATGTCAGACCGCGCGACGTGGCTTGCCTTCAAGAACAAGCGGAACCTGGAGCTCGTCTTCTCTGGCGCGCCGCTGCTTCAGAACCAGTATGGCGTCATGCTGGTCAACCCGAAGAAGCACCCAAAGGTGAATGTTGCGGCAGGCCAGAAATTCATCGACTGGCTGGTTGCTCCCAAGGGGCAGAAGGCGATCGCCGAATTCCGCGTCCAGGGGCGCCAGGTCTTCTTCCCCAACGCCCGGAACACCCATTGATAGATCCGCCAACCCCCTGCCAATTCGTCCCGATCAGGATTATATAGTCCTCAGGCACCCGCGCCCGGGATGTCCCGGCGCACCGCGTTGCAGGCACAGATGATCTGGCGATTGGCCGTTTGCATAGCGCTCGCCGCGGCGCTTCCCGCGCCGGCGGCGGGCCAGGATAGTTCCAAGAAGAAGGACGAGCCCGTTCTGACGATCGTTGCCGCCGACACGGCGGAGGCGTCGGGCGTTCTGCGCGACATCGTCCCGCCGTTCCAAAAGCGCCTGGGCATGAAGATCCGTATCCTGTCGCGTTCGACGGGCGAGATGGTCGGGCTGGTGCGCACGGGCCGGGCAGATGTCGTCATCATCGACGACCAACCGGCGGAGAAAGCCCTCATCAAGGAGCAGAACGCGGTCGGTCGCCACGACCTCATGTATGCGGAGCTGCTGATCGTCGGACCGAAGGCCGATCCGGCGAGCATCAAGGGCATGGTAAGCGCGATCGACGCCTTCAAGGCGATCGCGGCATCGGAATCGCTGTTCATTTCGCGCGGCGACAACAGCGGCGTCTTCCGGGTTGAACGACGCCTGCGGCGCGAGGTGAATATCGATCCCGCCCCCGCTCGCGACAGCTGGTATACGCGCACCGAGGCCGACATGCGCACGACACTGGGTCTCGCCGCCGCCAAACGCGCCTACACCGTCACCGACATGGCGACCTGGCTTCGCTTCAATGACCAACGGAAGCTGGAAGTGCTGGTCAGCGACGACCCGCGGCTGATGCTGCGCTATGTCCTGCTGATGCCGAACCCGAAGAAGTTCCCTTCGGTGAAGGAAAACCAGGCCAAACTGCTGATCGACTATCTGACGTCGCGCAATGTCCAGCGGCAGATCGGCGCCTTCAGCATCGGCGGAGGCACCCCTTTCTCGCCGCACTACGGCCTCAAGGATAATTGACCCCCCGACGCGCGGGGCTTTTGGGTGCATGGCGGGGCCGCGCCTTGTCGCCGCGTGACGAACGGATTACATCTGGCCTCCGAGGCATGGATGACTGAAACCGACCCCCTTTCCCGGCACACCCGCGGCGACGCTCCGCTGATCGACCCCTTCGCTCGGGCGATCACCTATCTGCGCGTCTCGGTGACGGACCGGTGCGACTTCCGCTGCGTCTACTGCATGGCGGAGGACATGACCTTCCTGCCCAAGAGCGACGTGCTGTCGCTCGAGGAGCTGGAACGGCTGTGCACGGCGTTCGTCAGGCTGGGCGTCCGGAAGCTGCGGCTGACCGGCGGCGAACCGCTGGTCCGGCGCAACATCATGTCGCTGATCCGCAATCTCGGCGGCCTGATCGACAGCGGGGAACTCGACGAACTTACATTGACGACAAACGGCAGCCAGCTGGCGAAATACGCCGACGATCTGGTGGCGGCCGGCGTCCGCCGCATCAACGTCTCGCTCGATACCCTCGACGAGGACAAGTTCGCCCGGATCACGCGCTGGGGACGCCTGCCGCAGGTCATGGACGGCCTCGCCGCGGCCAAACGCGCGGGCCTCGCGATCAAGATCAACGCGGTCGCGCTCCGCGGCGTCAATGATGACGAGTTTCACGACCTGGTCGACTGGTGCGGGCGCGAGGGCTTCGACCTCACCTTCATCGAGGTCATGCCCCTGGGCGAGGTCGGCGGCGACAACGGCGAGGGCGACCGGCTGGGCCAGTATTTTCCCCTGTCGATGGTGCGCGCGCGCCTCAAGGAACGCTGGACCCTCGAGGAAAGCGACTATCGCACCGGCGG
>CAYGKX010000011.1:5030-19727 GCA_964350225.1 uncultured Rhodospirillaceae bacterium
CTTGGCCAGGAGGATGCCGCCGACCTGCGCGCGCCGCTGCGCGCCAGCGACGACGACGCGCTGCTGACGGAAGCCATCCGAACGGCGATCGAGCGCAAGCCGAAAGGGCACGACTTCGTTCTCGACCGCCGCAGCCGCGGGCCGGCGGTCTCCCGTCACATGAGTGTCACCGGCGGGTAGCTGCGGGCGGCAACGCCTCTAATCGGCGTAATGCTCTGGCTGGTGCCCGTTCCCCATCCGTCGAGACGGCGGCCTTGCCGTCTCCTCAGGATGAATGCCCAGAAATGTCCCCAGATCCTTTCAGTCCATAACTTCATTCTGAGGAGCGCGCGCAGCGCCCGTTTCGAAGAACGGCCGTCCCGCTCCCTACCGTTCCTTCTTCAGCTGGATCTGATGCGTAAAGGTCTTGCCATCGGTGATGGTGACCTGCTCGAAGCCCATCATGTTGGCGAGGTCGAAGAAGGTGAAGATCGTCTCGACCTTGTATTCGCGAAAGAGCGGAGTAATCCGGGCCAGCGCGCTCAGCATCGCGAGGACGGCGCGGGCCTGATAGATCGAGCCCATATAGTCGCCCATGCCGACGATGATGAGTTTCTCGGACTCCGCGCCCTTGGCGAAGATCAGGTAGGGCGGCGCGTAGGCGCCGGCGAGCTGTTTGTTGGTGAGGGCCGTGACGAACTGCAGCCGTTTGGTCTTGTCCGATTCGAGCAGGGTCCGGGACCGGACGACATAAACCTCGGTCGTCACCTTTTCAGGATAGTAATAGCCGGCGTGCCGGTCCTTCTCCTCGGCCGAGGCAAAGCCGGCGGTTCCGGCGAGGACAAGCAGGGCGAGGAAGCTGGCAAGCGCGCGCATGGCGGTGATCCTTTTCGCGGACGGTTCTTTCGGATGGGCTGTGGCCGACAGTATCCGACGGCCGTGCCGGCAATGCCAGCCATACCGACAGCACCCCTAGGATGCCCGCGCGCGGCTGGTCTATAGTTGGAAAAGGCCATATGCCGGCCTCTTCCCCCGCACGAGCCGCCACCCAATGCCCGATGCCAGCACGAAACTCCGTTTTGCGGTCGCCGCCGCCGATACGCCCGAGGCGGTGTCGGCCAAGGCGCGCCTTGCGGAACTCTACGATCTGACCGACGAGGCGGACGCCTCGGTGCTCGTTGCGCTGGGTGGCGACGGTTTCATGCTGGAATGCCTGCACCGGCAGATGGGCCGCCACGTACCCGTCTACGGGATGAACCGGGGCAGTGTCGGCTTCCTGATGAACGAGTTTCACGAGGACGACCTGCCCGCCCGTCTTGAGAGCGCGGCGCGGATCGTGCTGCACCCCCTGTCGATGCGCGCGGAAACCGTGACCGGCGAGGTCGTGGAGGCGCTCGCGATCAACGAAGTGTCCCTTCTGCGGGAAACGCGCCAGACAGCGAAGATCGGCATCCATATCGATGGCGTCGTGCGACTGGAGGAGCTCGTCTGTGACGGCGTCCTTGTGGCGACACCGGCGGGCAGCACGGCCTATAATCTCTCCGCCCATGGCCCGATCATCCCCATCGGGGCAAATGCCCTGGCACTGACCCCGATCAGCGCCTTCCGGCCGCGGCGCTGGCGCGGCGCTCTGTTGCCGGAACGGGCGAAGATCCTGTTCGAGGTGCGGGAGCCCAAGAAGCGCCCCGTCTCCGCCGTCGCCGATTTCACCGAGGTGCGGGACGTGACGCGGGTCGCTGTCGAGCAGGCGCCGAACAATTCTGTCGCCCTGATGTTCGACCCGGAGCACAATCTGGAGGAGCGTATCCTGCGCGAGCAGTTCCTGCCGTGAGCGAACCGCCCGCCGCCCCGGGCAAGGGGCCCCGTAACCGCCGCCGGCTGGCCTACCGCATCGCGCTCACCCTTCTGCTCGGGGGCGCGGGCGGCACGATCTTCTATTACCTGAAGATGCCGCTGCCCTGGATGATCGGGGCGCTGTGCGTGACGACCGTCGCCACGCTTGCGGGCGCGCCGCTCAAGATGCCGATGCATCTGCGCGACCCGATGATCGCCATTCTGGGCGTCATGCTCGGCAGCGCCTTTACCCCCGAGATCGCCAGCCGCATTCCCGAGTGGTGGATCACGGTCGCCGCCATGGCCGTCTATCTCGCAATTGTCGGCGGCATCCTGTTCCTCTACTTCCGCAAGATCGGGGGCTTCGACCCGGTCACGGCCTATTTCTCCGCCGCGCCCGGGGGACTGACGGAGATGATCCTGGTCGGCGGCTCGATGGGCGGGGACGAACGGCGGATCGCACTGATCCACGCGGCACGCGTGCTTCTGGTCGTCATCGCCCTCCCCTTCGGCTTCGTCATCTTCACCGGCTACGAGCGTCCGGCCGCCACACCGGGGGGCGTCGCACTGATCGATTTCCCGTTGCAGGACGTCTTCATCCTGGGCGGCTGCGCAGTTCTGGGTGTGATCGGCGCCAGGGCGCTGCGCATTCCCGCCGCGCGGATCACCGGCCCGATGGTCTTGAGCGCGATCGTCCACCTCCTGGGCTGGTCAGAGACGTCGCCCCCCGTCGAACTCGTCGCGGCCGCCCAGATCGTCATCGGCTGCGCGATCGGCGCCCGCTTCGTCGGCGTCCCGCTGGCGCAGGTGACGCGGGCCATCGTCCTGTCCCTTGGCTCCACCGCCATCCTGGTCGCCGTCGGCATCGGCTTCGCGTTCCTGCTCCAGCCCCTGACCGACGCCAGCGTCGAGGCCGTCATCCTCGCCTTCGCACCGGGCGGCCTCGCCGAGATGAGCCTCATCGCCCTCGCCCTCGGCATCGAGGCGGCCTTCGTCGCCAGCCACCACATCATCCGGATCGCGATGATCGTGATCGTCGCGCCAGCCGTTTTCCGGGGGATCGACCGGCGGCGCCGGCGAGACAGACCGAATGACGCCTGAGAACCGAATTGTCTGTCGGCGCCAAAAGCCTAACTGAGAGGCAGTCAGACGAGGAATTCCCATGACCGAGACCGCAGCCAACCTTTCCGTGCAGACGACGGGCGAGAGCCGCCTCCGCGCCCTCCAATTCGAGGGCGAGGTTCCACGCGAGGTCGGGCCGGACGGAATGCCGACGCGCCACGCGATCCATCACGAAACGGCGCGGCACTTCGATCCCTTCCTCTATTTCGCCCATTTCGGTCCGCGCGAGTTGAAGGAAACGACCTGGGGGTTTCCGCCTCATCCGCACCGGGGGTTCGAGACCATCACCTACATGTTGGCGGGGCATCTGGAGCATCGGGATTCCGTCGGCGCCCATGCGGTGCTCGACCCGGGCGATGTCCAGTGGATGACCGCGGGCGGCGGGATCGTCCACGCCGAGGAGCCGCCGGCTGCGTTCCAGCGCTCGGGCGGGCTGGTCCACGGCTTTCAGATCTGGCTCGACCTGCCGCGGCCGCTGAAGCGGACCGCCCCCGGTTTCCAGATGCTGCGCGGCGCGGACATGCCGGTCGTCGAGCCCCGGCCCGGCGTCTCCGTCCGCCTCATCGGCGGAAGCCTGGGACAGACGGCGAGCCCGGTCACGACCCATTCGCCGGTCTTCCTGTTCCATGCCACCCTTGCCCCGGGGGCCGCGTGGGATATTCCCGTCGCCGACGGCCACGCCTGCTTTGCCTACGGCTTCTCGGGGGCCGCAGAGGGACAGCTGCGCCTGTTCGACCACGACGGCACCCTCGCGCGTCTCGAGGGCGACCCGCGCGCCGAAACGGACTGGCTCGTCCTGGGCGGCCAGCGGCTCGAGCAGCCGATCGCGGCCTATGGTCCCTTTGTCATGTCGACCCGGGAGGAACTGGTCGAGGCGTTCGAGGATTACCAGGCCGGACGCATGGGGACCGTCCCGCCGGCCTGAAGCCACGCGCCCGCAAGGTGGACAAACAGGAAAGCCCGGATTGCTGCCCCTCCATCGCCGCCCTACGATGGCCGCTCAAACAATGGGAGGAACCCTGATGACACGGACACCGAACGATCCGACCCAGCCGCCCGTCTACGGTCTGCACCACGCGGCCTATCGCTGCCGGGACGCCGAGGAGACGCGCGCCTTCTATGAGGATGTGCTGGGGTTCCCCCTGGTCCAGGCTATTGAGATCGAGGGACATCCGCTGACCGGAGAGCCAGTCCATTACATGCACGTGTTCTTCGACATCGGTAATCACAGCGGCTCCGACAACAGCTATATCGCCTTCTTCGACGTCCCGCCGGAGGCCAGCGCCGGCCATGATTTCGAATTCCGCATGCAATGGGGCATCGACCTGCACTTCGCCATGGAGGTGGCCGACATGACGGCGCTCCAGGGCTGGCGGGACCGCCTCGAACAGCGCGGCGTCACGGTCGAGGGACCGCTCGATCATGGCATTTGCACGTCGATCTACTTTCACGACCCGAACGGCTACCGCTTGGAATTCACCACCCAAAGCGCCGACCAGACAGCGGAATTCGACCGCGAAGCTGAGATTGCCCACAAGAACCTCGCCGCCTGGACGAAAGCCAAGCCGGGGACATCTGCCGCGGCCGAGTAATTCCGGCCCCCATCTCCTTTCCGGAAGACAGGCCCTGCCCTGCCGTGGCATGACGGGTTGTGCCTTCAAATCACCGGAATATCTCGATGAATTGCAATAGGCTCTTGCGGCTGTCCGCAGCGGCGATCGGTGCTGCCACCCTATTGTCCCCAACCGCCGGCGCGAACGAGATCATCGACCAGTTGCGGGCACAGGCCGCCCGCGAGTTCGGGGCGAGCAACCTTGCGGCCGGCTATGCCTCGATGATCGAGTTCGCGGTCGCCGACGACGTTTCCGCCGATACCTTCTTCGTCGGCCGGGGCTACGGGCAGCATACACTCGATGTCTACAAACTTCCGATCCCCTTCACCCTGTTCCGGACGCGGAACAACTGGCGCGTCTTCGGACAGGCCACATTCGGCTATCTCGACGCCAGTCAGAATATCGAGAGCCTGGGCCCGGGCGCGGCTAACGAACGCATCAAGTCGACCTGGAGCAGCTATGGCGGCGCCGTGGGGGTCGGGGTCAACATCCCGGTCTACAAGAGATTCTATGTCGAACCCTATGTCTTCATCGGCTATGCCCGGTTGGAGAACCGCGCGACCTTCTTCGGGCCGGTGACGACCGGGATCCTGAAGCCGGCGACGGAGGGCATTCTCTTCGATTGGACGATCGACGCCCTGACCTATGGCGGATCGATCGCAGTCGGCTACAATTTCAGGATCGGGAAGCTCGACGTTAAGCTGCGCAGCCGCTACACGCGAATGCAGATCCGGGCCTTCCATGTCTCCGGCGATTTCGGCACCTTCAGCAACAGCCTCAACACCGTGCGGTCGGATGTTGAGCTGATCCACCCGTTGCCGATCCGGATCTATGGCCGGAACCTGTCGGTTGTCGGGCTGTTCTCGAACACCTTCTTCTTCGGCCCCGACGCGGACGCGCTTGGCTTCACCTACTATTTCGAGATCGGCGCGGCCCTCCAGTACGACCTCAGGGGCTACAACGTCATCGCCCAGCGCCTCCGGGTCGGCGCCAACGGCGTGATCGGACGGAACATCACCGGCTACAGCATCATCCTGAAGCTGTCCTTCTGACGCCGCCCTTCCCGCGCTGTTCTTCTGGCGCTGCCCTTCTGGCGCTGCCCGACTTTCGTTACGCGTCCGTCTCCCAGTCGACATCCGGCAGCGACTTCTTGACCGCATCGAGCCACTCCTGGATCACTGCCATCGCACCGTCCACGTCCGTTTGCTGTTCAATCTTTGCTATGAGTGCGGGGTCCGCCTTCCCCTTTCTCAGCATGTCCACGGCACGGGACAGGCCTTCGGCATTCAGAGCGTCGATCTTATTCTGGGTGTCTTCCATATCCGCGGGCGAAGCGAACCCAGCCTTGGACGCCGCTATCTTCCGTTCCATCAAGTCCGCGTAGTAACCGATGTCCAATGGCGCGGTCACCGGCTCCTGGCAGATCAGAAGGTACTTGAGCAGCGTGTGCGCCGTATCGAACGTGCCAATCGTCCCACGCCAGACGAGCGTCACCGTTTCAGCCCCCATGTCGACTATACAGGTGTCGAGGCAGGTCAGAATTTCGGCAAACTCCAGATCGTCCATCGCCTGAGGATCCAGGCTACGGCTGACAAAGCAACGCACCTTCATGCCTGGCAGCCTGGACTTCAGGACCTGGTGATCGGGATGGAGGTGTTCGAAATAGAGTTCCTCGTCGCCTTTCAGGAAGCCTTCGACCTGCTGGTCGGCGCGCGCCGCGTTCAGGTGGCCGGGGTCGAAGTCGGCGGGCGGGAGCGGGTGTCGACGATAGCGCCAGTCGTCGTCGAAGGTTCCCGCCAGCCCCCGCCGCGGCTGCGATTGGCCGGGAATGGGGCCAAAGCCGGCGGACGGCGCGTCTTCGTCCCAGCGGGCAGTTCCTTCCCCCAGGTTGCGTATGTTGGCGATCGGGACGCTCGACCCGGGCGTGTCGCCCGGCGTCCGAAAGCCGATGCCGTGCTTGTTGTAGCGGGATCGTCCCCCGCCATGCGCCCGTTCTTCCCGGATTGGCATCTCGACGAAACTACGCTGGTCCGTCATCACGATCGCACCGTCGGCAAGGCGAACCCATTCACGGTCGCCATCGATCACCAGATATTTGCGCATGTGGCCGACGCCGAAGGCGACTGTCAGCGTCTCGACCGGCTGGCCCTCCGGCGCGAAGGCCGAACCGAGAAAGAGACAGTCGGCACGCGGCTTGAATGCCACCATGTCGGTCTCCGACCTGAGCGAATTGCCGATCTCGTCCTCGAACTTCGTCGACTTGGCAATGGGCGGCTGGGCCTCGGCCGGTAAAGGAATACAGATGCCGCCTGGCACCAGGCGAAACGTCCCCTTCACGACAAGGGTGACGAACGGATTGCCCGGTTCGAACTTGGAATGCGCGTGGCTGAAGACGAACGGCGTGTCGTTGTAGATCTGCATCACCCAGCCACCAGGTTGGGTGCGGTAATGTCCCCGGTGGCGGCAAACGTCCCGGACGTCGTCAGCGCGGGCGTCGTGAATCCGGAACTTGTGCTTGCGACGAAATTCACAATAGGAGCCGTGACCGTGATTTGTGCGGCAGTCATTTCGATCATAGATGTCGCGCCGCACGCGAGGGTCAGGCCCGTCTTGGTCATCTGAAGCTTGGGGGTCGTGAGCGTGGTAAGATCGGCAATCTCCTGACTTATGACGGCGAGGGCAACGGCGACGGCCGTCACCAGGCCAAGGGCGACGCACGCGTCGGGTATGTCGGTGGCAAAGGCCTCCGTATAATCGTCATCAAGCGAATCCGGCGAGGCGCTCTGGTAGAAGGCGCCGTCTGCGGTAAACCGTGTGATGGCATCCCCAATGGCAATTCCGGCTGCGGCAGCGGCATTCAAATTTGCGGCTGTTGAGATGACTGTTGTCCAGGCAGTTGCGGATGGCTGGATCGATAGGGTGACCTCGTCCGTCGCGGCCTGGCTGAACATTTTCTTGGTGGATGCTCTGGCGCCGAACGGATAATTGGCTTTGTAATTGCCGTAGACGTCGCATTCCGCATCGATTTCGTAGCCGCCCACCTTCAGCCCGATGCCGTTGTGGACAGTGTATTTGGCATCGTTATTGAAATTAAACTGAGCATCCAAGGTCAAATTATATTTGACGCCGATATTATAATTTATCTCCACTGTAGATGAAACTTTAAATTGGCGCGCGTTTGTAATAGTGTAATAAAATTTCTCGCCATCAACAGTTGCTGAGCCTGTTGCGATAAGATTTGCAGTCGAATCTTCGAAATAGACCCATTCTGCACGAACATCATACCATAATATTCGACCCTTCCCCTTAACTTCTTGAATAAAATCCCCCTTGACGATGTTCGAATACTGCTCGGCTACGGTCAGGGAATAACTGGCGTTGCTGTACATCAGGATGCCATCGAGATGGGCGTTGTCCGTCTCGAGGATTTCCTGTTCCTCCGCGCTATTGTCGGTCCGATTGATGGGGCGCGGCAGGGAGAAGTTTTTCATCGGCCCGAATTCTTCCGGCGACGTGTCGCTGGCACCCGATGCCCAGTCCGGGTGGTAGTTGTCGGAGTTGAGGATCACCCGCTCATACTCGTTGAGATCGGAACTCGCGTAGCCAAGGCGGAAATAGGCCAGCGGCATCTCGATCGTCGTGTCCTCCGGCGTGGAGAAGTCCGAATAGAGGGCCTGGTACGTCAGATTGTCGCCGGGACTGTCGGCCGTCGGCACGGTGACCGAATCGTCGTCGCTGGGGATATACAGGTATGTCTGGGTGGTGCTGCTGCCGGTCGTCGTGGGCTGGATAGCGCCGATCGCGGCGCCAAAAGCGCCATTGGTGCCAAGCTCGAGATAGAATGTTTTTGTCGCGAAGCCCGCATAGGCGTCCGTCTCGATTGCGACGGTCACATACTGCTCCGTGACGCCGGAAGCATAGGTCAGGGACCCCGAGGTCGTCGTATAGTCCGTCCCCGCGACCGCGGTATCGTCCTCCGTCGAATAAGTGAGCGTGGTCTCGTCGGACAGCTCGGCGGTCGTGCCGGAACGCTTGATGGTGAAGACGGCGGAAGTCGCACCGTCGGTGACGGTGACGGCCGCCGCGGCATAGCTGACACTCATGGCTCCCACTCCTCTCCTGAATTCCCTAAGCGAACTCGAACCAGCGCCTGAAGCGCCTGGCCACGCGACAAGGCGGCGCGCCGGTATTATCGGGGGCCAAATATTTATCGTTGCTGAAAACCTCACGGGCGCTGGCGGTCCTGCGCTGTGCCGCCGGACCGCTGACTTCTGCGTACTCCAGCCCTACCATACCCCCCGGTATTGACATCCCATACCGGGCAGTATAGCGTCGCCGGACATGATCAAACCGGTGGCCGAAACATGACCGCGACGACGACAGAGAACCCTGCGTTGGGCACACAGATGCCCATCCTCGACATCCAGACGAACTTCATCGAGGCCGGAACCGGCAACCCTGTCGTGCTGCTGCACGGATCGGGCGTTGGGGTCTCGGCCTGGGCCAACTGGCATCTCGCGATCCCCGCGCTCGCGAAAAGCTTCCGGGTCCTTGCACCCGACATGCCGGGCTTCGGCTATACGGAGCGCAAGCCGGGCCAGAAGTACGACATGAAGCTGTGGGTCGCCCACCTTCTGGCATTTCTCGACGCCATGAACATCGACCAGGCAGACCTGGTCGGCAATTCCTTCGGTGGCGGTCTGTCCCTCGCCTTCAGCTTGCGCCATCCGGACCGGGTCCGGCGGCTGGTTCTGATGGGCACGCCCGCCGGCCATTTCCCGATGACCCATGGCCTGAAGGGCCCGCGGACGTTCGAGCCGACCCGGGAGTGGGTCGCCGACATGCTGCGTATCTTCCCCTACGACAAGAGCGTCGTGACCGAGGAAATGATCGACGAGCGGTATCTCGCCATGCAGCGCCCCGACGAACGCGCGGCCTTCAAGAAGCTGATGCCGAAGGACGACGGCGAGGAGAAGGAGCGCATCGTTCGCGGCGTGCCGGAAGACCGGCTGGCGACGATCGACAAGCCGGCGCTTGTCATTCATGGGCGGGACGACGGGGTGATCCCTGTCGAGATCGGCCGCCGTATGCTCGACCACATGCCGCGCGCGGAGATGCATGTCTTCGGAAATTGCGGTCACTGGGTGCAATTGGAGCGGCCGGAGGCCTTCCACGCCCTGGTCCACGAGTTCCTGATGCGGCCGGCAACGACGCGGGGGATGGCATGAGTGTCAACATGATCGAAAAACTGCTCTACGACGTGAGCGTCAGCCGCTCCGCCGCCGAGCGTTTCAAGACCGAACTCGACAATTTCCTCACCCGCTACCGGCTGTCGGACAGCGAGGCCGCGATCGTCCGCGACGGCGACGTCCGGGCGATGCGCGACATGGGCGCCAACCCGATGCTGACGATGGGCTTCTGGATGGCGGTCTACGGGCCGCGGGAGATGGGCGAATACATGAAGCGCATGAAGCGCCGCGGGGAGGCATAGACCCATGGGCAAGATCATCGGCGGCTTCGTGCTGCCCCACGACCCCCTCATCTTCCAGAACCCGAAGGGCGCCAAGCCGGAACAGCGCGAGCGCGTCATGGACGCCTATGCGGAGATCGGCCGTCGGGTCGCCGACCTCGCCCCGACCGCGGCCATCGTCCTCGGAACCGACCATTACGTCATGTTCGGCCCCGGCTGCCTGCCGTCGATCCTGCTCGGCATCGGCGACCTCGACGGCCCGCTGGAGCGATTGCACGGCATGGACCGGATGCCGATCGCAACGAATACCGCCCTGGCGGCACATGTCATGGAGACTGGCTTTAGCGCCGGTATCGACTGGGCGACGGCCAAGGCGATGACCGTCGACCATTCCGTCGCCATCCCCTACTTCCTGTCGGTCAGCCCGAACGGCGACATCCCGCTGATCCCCATCTACCTCGCCTGCGGGGTTGAGCCGGTCGTCCGGCTGGAGCGGGCCCGGACCCTCGGCCGCGTGTTGCGCGAGGCCATCGAAAGCGCCCCCGACGAGGAGCGCGTCGTCGTCCTGGGCAGCGGCGGGATCAGCCACTGGGTCGGCGAGGCCGAGATGGGCCATGTCAACGAAGAGTTCGACCGCGAGATCCTGGCGCTGATCGAGGCGGCCGACATCGATGCCCTGGCCGCCTATGACGACGCGGATGTCGTCGCACGCGGCGGGAACGGTGCCCTCGAAATCCGCAACTTCGTCTGCGCGATGGAAGCCGTCGGCGCCCGGCGCGGCGAGGTGATCGCCTACGAACCCGTCCGGGGCTGGATCACCGGCCTCGGCTTCGCACAGCTTCACGGCTGACTGATGAGCACCGAAGCCCTGGACCCGCGGCGGCTGGTCGACCAGAAGAACGGCTGGATCGACCGCCGGATCTTCTCGGACCCCGAGATCCACGAACGGGAAATGGAGCGCGTCTTCGCACGCTGCTGGCTTTTCCTCGCGCACGAATCGCAGATCCCGAAGACCGGCGATTTCGTCACCGCCTATATGGGCAGCGACCACGTCATCGTCGCGCGCAAGAAGGACGGCGGCGTCGCGGCCTTCATCAACAGCTGCTCGCACCGGGGCAACCGGATCTGCGCGGCGAGCCAGGGCAACGCCCGGCAGTTCGTCTGCAATTACCACGGCTGGGCGTTCGGCCTGGCGGGCGAGCTCATCGGCATGCCGCAGATGGAGCTCTACGAACAGACGCCGGGCTTCGACAAGGACCGGATGGGCCTGACGCCGGTCGCGCAGATCGACAGCTACAAGGGTCTGATCTTCGCGACATTCGACCCGGAGGCCCCGTCTCTCGAGGACTATCTCGGCGACTATCGCTGGTATCTCGACATCGTCCTGGACAACGACCCCGGCGGCACCGAATTCCTCGACGGCTGCATCAAGTATGACGTCGCCTGCAACTGGAAGCTTCCGGCGGAGAACTTCGCGGGCGACTCCTATCACGCGCAATGGACCCACAATTCGGCGGCCATGGCGATCTTCGGCCGGGGCATCGCGCCCCGGAAGCTGGAGAACACGTTCCACGCCAACACGGACGGCCATTGCTGGGGTTTCGGCCTCGACATGATCGGCAACGCGGCGGCGAGCGGCCACCGGATCGTCGTCGACTACTGGCGCGGTCGCGAGGCGGAAATCGCCGCGCGCCTGGGCAAGCTCCGCTCCAAGATGGTGGGGGCGTCCAGTTCCGCGAACCTCTTCCCGAACTTCGGCTTCCTGCCGGGCCACTCCTGCTTCCGCGTCTGGCAGCCGACCGGGCCGGCGTCGATGGAGCTGCGCAACTGGATCCTCGTCAACCGCAACATGCCGGACGAGGTCAAGGACGCCTACCGCCGCGCCGCCGCCTTCACCTTCTCGCCGGGTGGCGTGTTCGAGATGGACGACAGCGAGAACTGGGAAAACGCGACCCGCGCCAATCGCGGCACCGTGACCCGGCGGCAGCGGCTCTATTACGGCCTCGGCCAGAATACGCGGGAGGATCATCCGGACCTGCCGGGACAGGTCTACCGGAACTTCTTCAGCGACGCGAACCAGATGGCCTTCTACCGCCGCTGGGCCGACCTGATGGCGGCGGAAAGCTGGGCCGATGTCCCCGGCGGGCGAGAGGAGATGGCTGCGGAATGAGTGCGGAAAGAGCGCGAGAACCGGCCGAGGCCCTCTCGGCGGCGCCCGATTGGGCGACATTCTCGGAGGTCCAGTCCTTTCTCTTTCGCGAGGCCCGGCTGCTCGACGCCTGCCGTTACAAGGAATGGCTCGCCCTCCTGACCGACGACATCCACTACTGGATGCCGGTGATCGAGAACCGGCTCGGCCGGGGCGCGCCGCATCGCTACAGCCCGGATCAGATCGCCTTCTTCGACGACGATCTCGCAACCCTGAAGAAGCGGGTCGAGAAACTGACGAACCGGACAGCGTGGACCGAAAACCCGCCGACTCGCCAGTGTCATGTCATCTCCAACATCGAGATCGAACCGACCGCGCGGGAGGATGAGATGACGGTACATTCGGTCTTCGTCCACCATCGGGGCATGGGCGAACGGGACGAGTTCACCCTCGCCGGCCGGCGGGAAGACACCCTCCGCCGCACGGCCGAGGGGCTGCGCCTGGCGCGCCGCCTGATCGTCATCGACCAGCATGTCCTGCTGGCCCGCAACCTGAACGTCTTTTTCTGACCGCGATGGGCTCCGACAGTAATACGGGCTGGCTCGACGGGCTCGCTGCCATCGTCACCGGCGGCGCGCACGGGATCGGTGGCGCTGTCGTCGACCGCTATGTCGCGGAAGGCTCACGGGTCTGCATCTTCGACCGCGACCGGGACGCCGCCGAAGCACGTGCCGCACGTCATGGCGACCGGGCAATCGCCGTCGCCGGCGACGTCACGTCCCATGAGGATAACGCAAGCGCGGTCGCCGCCACCCTCTCCGCCTTCGGCCGCCTCGACGTCTTTGTCGGCAATGCCGGCGTCTTCGACTTTAACCGGCCGCTCGACCGGCTCGCGCCCGAGAAGATTTCGCCGGCCTTCGACGAGCTCTTCGCCGTCAACGTGAAGGCCTACCTGCTGGGCGCCCGTGCAGCGGTCGAGCCGCTGCGCGAGTCCGGCGGGTCGATGATCTTCACCGTGTCAAACTCGGGCCTCTATGCCGGCGGCGGCGGGCCGCTCTACGTCGCGTCCAAGCATGCCGTGGTCGGCCTGATCCGCCAGCTCGCTTTCGAGCTCGCGCCGGACATCCGTGTCAACGGCGTGGCACCGGGCGGCACCATCACGCGCCTGTCGGGGCTTTCCGCGACGGGCCAGGACGCGCTTCATCTGGACGAGGTCGACGGTGCCGCAGACTATATCGCCCGGGGCCTGCCCCTCGGCTTCACGCCGGACGCGGCGGACCATGCCGGTGCTTACGTCCTTCTCGGCTCGCCGGCGAATTCCCGGGCGATCACCGGTGCCGTCCTGCCGAGCGACGGTGGGCTGGAAGTCCGGGGCGGCGGGCGGAAGAAGCGCTCCAAATCCTGACGCTCAGGAGGCCGCCGGCGCGACCTCTTCCCGCTCCTGCCGGTAACCGACGACCCCCGCCGCCGCGAGCGCGCGGATCGTATCCTCGCCATACCCGAGGTCCTTCAGGACCGACGCGGTGTCCTCGCCCAGCAACGGCGCGCGACGAACATATTGCGCCGGCGTCTCCGACATATCCGTCATCGGTGCGACCAGAGGTGCATCCGCCGGCAGGCCCGGGAAGGCGGACGGCACGAACATGCCGCTCTCCCTTGCCTGCGGATCGTCGATTGCGGCCTGCGGAGAGTTCACGGGACCGGCGGGTATGCGCGCCGCCGCCAGTTCGGCGAGCGCCGCTTCCTGCGTCCGGTCGCGGCACCAGGCCGCCATGCGTTCGCTGAGGATCGCGCCGTTCTGGCCGCGATCCTCGTCCGTCGCAAAACGGGGATCGTCGAGCCATTCCTCCACGCCGACAAGGCGGACCCAGCGCCGGAACAGCGGAGCGCCGAGCACCTGGACCAGGATCCAGCCGCCGTCCGATGTCTGGAACAGGTCGGCGGGCCCGATCTGGTACCCGCGGTTCCCCGTCGGCTCCCGGTCGAGGCCGAGGACCGACTGTTCGATCAGCATCGAGTTGACGAGGGTATAGGCGCTCCTCAGGAGCGAGCCTTCGACCTTCTGGCCCTTGCCGGTCTCCCGGCGGGAGTAAAGGGCGAGAACGGTGCCGTAGGCACAGGCGAGCGCGGTGGCAAAATCCACATAGGGTGCCGCCCAGCGCACCGGCTGTCCCGGTGATCCGGACATGTAGGCGGCGCCGGAGGCGACCTGCCCGATCCCGTCGAACCCGACCCGGTCGCGATAGGGCCCGGTCGAGCCATAGGCGCTGACCGCGGTCAGGATGATGTCCGGCTTGATCGCACAAAGGCTGTCATAATCGAGGCCCATCGCCTCCAGGCTCGCAGCGGGGAGGTTGGCGACGACGACGTCGGCGGTGGCGACGAGCCGGCGGACGATCTCCCGCCCCTCCTCGCTCATCGGATCGAGGGCGATGCCCCGCTTGTTGCGGTTGACCTGGAGGAACGTCCCACCCTCGCCCGTTTCCGCGACCGGCGCGATGAAGCGATCCTCGCCGCCCGCAACCTTTTCG
>CAYGKX010000011.1:19737-20381 GCA_964350225.1 uncultured Rhodospirillaceae bacterium
CGATCCGGATCACCTCCGCCCCCATGTCGCCGAGCAGCGCGGCACAGTAGGGACCGGCGATGAAACGGCCGAAGTCGAGAACGCGAATGCCGTCTAGAACCGGGTTCATTCGGCCGGCCCCAGCGCGGCCCGGCGGCCCGGCAGGATGGCAAGCGCGATCGCCGGCAGGATGAGCGCCAAGGCGATGCCGAAGGTGATGAGATTGCTCATATGGGTGCTCAGTGAGAACAGAACGGTGGTACCGGGTATCGACAGGACGAGGCCGCCGGCGGCAAGCAGGATCCGGATCGGCCACTGCAGGACCGGATTGCGCGTCAGCGATCCGACGAAGACGAGATAGCCCTGCAGGGAGGATGCGATCAGCACGACCCCAGTGAGGGCCGTCGCGATGGAGACGCCGACGTTCAGGGTCGCACCCTGCAGCAGCAGGGCTGGGCTCAGGACGAAGAGGAAGGGGATGATATAAATGACACTGCCGAGCCGCATCGCGACGAACCCGGTCCGCATCGGCCGTGCGCCGGAGATGGTTGCGGCAGCATAGGCGCCGATGGCGACCGGCGGGGTGATGTAGCTGAGCATTCCCCAGTAGAGGATGAAGAGATGCGCCGCGAGGGGATCGATCCCCGCCTTGACGAGCGCCGGCG
>CAYGKX010000012.1:0-1505 GCA_964350225.1 uncultured Rhodospirillaceae bacterium
GCCGCATTCGCTGATCTTCGCCGCCGCGCTTTCCGCCGAGATGAGGATCACCTTGGCATTCTGCGCGATGGGGCAGACGGCGAGGAAGTTCGTGCTGGCCGCCGGGCCGAAAATGACCGGCACCCGGGCGACGCTGATCAGCTTCTGGATCGCGGCGACCGAGCCCTGTGCCGTGGAGCCGTTATCCTCGAACCGGATGACCAGCTTCTTGCCGCCGATCCCGCCCTTGTCGTTCACGACCTTTGCCGCCGCCAGCATCGCCTTCTGGAAACCGACACCGTAGACGGACAGCTTGCCCGACAGCGGGGTCACGGCGCCGACCTCGATCGTGTCCTGGGCAATGGCGGGTGCCGCGCCAAGGGCCAGAGCCGTCGCCGTTATCAGGCCGGCCCTACCGAATGTGAGTCTCATGTCCTGTCACTCCCGAGTGTTTGGTTTTGGCGCATCTTAATACAAGTCGGCTGCAATCGCAGGAGCCGCAGCGGTTTGCGATGCTATATCACCGGACGGAAAGTAACAGAGGATGATGAGTTGAGCCGTATCCCCGAGGACTACAGCCCCGATCCCGAATATCTGGCGCGGTTTCCCGACATTTCGGGCAATGCCGTCAACGGACTTGGCGAAGCGGATACGCGCCGCCCGTCGCGCTTCTTCTGGCATCCACCGGAGGAGCAGAGCCACGGGGAACTGCAGAGTTTCGTCCTGGAACGATTTCGCGAGGTACAGGCCCACCATCCCGCCTGGTCGCCCGACGTCGATCGCGGACCCGCTCCGACCGAACGGGCCACCGTCCCGGACGCGCGGACGCCGGAGGAGTGGACAAGCCGGCTCAAACGGTTCGCGCTCGAGCACGATGCCGACCCCGTGGGGATCGCGCCGCTCGACCCGCTTTGGATCTATGACGGCTACGAGATCGCGGAGCCGTGGGTCGTCATGCTTGGCGTCGCGCACGATTTCGACAAGATCAGGGAGGCGCCGTCGACGCGGGACAACCTGACCTGCCAGGCGGAAATCCGCACGCAGTATACCCGCGCCGCTCGCGCGGCGGCGCATCTGCGCAACTTCATCCTGGAAACCGGGCACGAAGCGACGGCGCATCAGGGTCCGATGGCGGCCGCCCTTTCGATGATCCCGGCGGCGATCGCCGCCGGTCTCGGCGAATTGGGAAAGCACGGCTCGCTCATCAACCGGACCTACGGTTCGAATTTCCGGCTCGCCGCGGTGACGACGACCCTGCCCCTGGTCGCCGACCGCGCGGACATCTTCGGTGCCGACGATTTCTGCCAGAACTGCCGCGCCTGCACCGCCGCCTGCCCGCCGCAGGCCATCTATCCGGAGAAGCAGACCGTCCGGGGCGTCGAAAAGTGGTACGTCGACTTCGACAAGTGCCTGCCGTTCTTCGGCGAGTATTTCGGCTGCGCGCTGTGCGTCTCGGTCTGTCCCTGGTCCCACCCGGGTGTCGCCGAGCGGCTGGTCGTCAAGATGGCGCGACGGGGCGCCGGCAA
>CAYGKX010000012.1:1515-18208 GCA_964350225.1 uncultured Rhodospirillaceae bacterium
CACCAGGGCTCCGGCCCGCAGGCGCACGAAGGCGCGCAGCTGGGGCAGGTAGCGTTCGAGGACGGAGATTTGGGAGGACGGGGGCGTGCGAGCGACCGTCAGGCGTTCCCGCGCTCCCGCCCGAGGTCCATGACGATCGTTGTCGGCTGGGGATCGATCGGGCTCAACGCGTTCTTGTTCTCGTCCGTCCAGGCCGCGACGAGCACCATCTGCGCACGCGTGTCGTCCGGCTCGGCATTCTCGATCGGCTGGAAGATCAGAAGCCCTTCCTCTCCGACATAAAAGGTGTGGTCGCCCAAGAGCTTGATCAGCGAGGGGACGGCCGGGTTGTCTTCGTCCAGCGAGTCGGCGCCAAGCTCCTGCTTGACCGCAGCGATCTGCTGCGAGGTCAATCGCATATTCTGTCTCCGGATTCCGGTCATGAAGGATGGGGTTCGGGGGGACGACCAACTCCACGACTACCGGTCGAGGCCATCGCGCACCCGGGGGGAAGGTGCAGGCAGACGGCGGCGAATGCAAGCCCGCCAGGATAACTCAGACCGCCGGCCGGGCCGGTGCGGCCTTCAGCGGCGCGCGGCTTTCGTCGTTGTTCCCGGCCGCGATGCGGTCGAGCAGAGCAAGAAGCTGGTCCCGTTCCGACAGGGAAAGCGGGGCGACGATCCGCGCCTGGGCCGTCGCCACCGCGTCGGCGGCGGCTGACAGGAGCTCGCGCCCGGCCTCCGCGATGGAGATCATTTTCGATCGGCGGTCCCGGTCCGACCGGCGATGGCTCGCGAGGCCCCGTTCCTCCAGCTTGCGGACGACCACCCCGACAGTGGTCCTGTCGAGTGCCGTCAAACCGCCGAGGCGCACCTGGTCGATCGGCCCATGCTGGTCGAGCGCGCTGAGCACCGCGAATTGCAGCGGCGTCAGGTCGAAGGCCCGGCATTCCTGCAGGAAGATCGACACCGCGATCTGCTGGCAGCGGCGCAGCAGATGACCCGGCATCCGGGCGGTGTCGTCAAAACCGGGCCGCGGCGCCGTGTGGTCTGTCTGCTTCACGGGATCGCTTTCCTCCGCGGGGGTCAAGATGGGGCCTTGAACTGCTGGGCGCCGGTCCCGTCGATGCCTTCATAGAGCCAGGCCATGCCCTCGCCGGGCCTGGAGGTATCCTGGGCGGCGAGCATGGCGTCGCGCAGATCGGCCGTCGCGCCGGCCGCGTGATAGATCTCGCCGAACATGCGTGCCGTCAACTGGACCCGGGCGGTGCGGAGATAACGGAGCCGCTGGTACTCCTGGAAGGCGGTCTCGTAGTCGTCGCCATTGGCCGCGACCCGCGCGGCGAGACAGACACCGTCCTCGGTCGCCATGCAGGCGCCCTGTGCGAGATATTGCAGCATCGGGTGCGCGGCGTCGCCGAGGAGGGTCACCCGCCCCTTCGACCAGTCGCGGATCGGCTCCCGGTCGCACAGGACCCACATACGCCAGCTTTCAATCTTGTCGAGCATGGTCAGGACATCCTCATGCTCGCCGGCGAAGCGCTTGTTGAGCTCCTCCACGTCTCCGAAGGCGTCCCAGCCCTCCTCGTAGCGGTCGCTGTGGAAGACGGCGACGAGATTGTAGATCTCGCCCCTGTGGAGCGGATAATGCACCAGATGTGTCTTCGGCCCGGCCCACAGGACGACATTGTCCGCCGACCAGCCTTTCGCGGTCCTTCGACCACAGACCGTCCGCTCCGATCAGGGCCGCGCCCTCGTATGTGTCGCCGGTCGACGTCTCGACCCGGACGCCCTCGCCCGTGTCCTCGAACCCGACCACACCCTGGCCGACCGTCAACTCGATGAGATCCGATCCCTTGCAGGCATCGATGAGGGTGTTGTGCAGGTCCGGGCGATAGATGACGCCATACGGGTACTTGTAGCGGGCGAGGAAGGCCTCACCGCCGACCGGCATCCGGGTGATGTCGCGCCCGGTCAAGGCATCCTTCATCACGAGGTTTTTCGGAAAGACCGCGACCTCGTTGATGGCCTCCGTCACGCCCAGGACGTCGAACATCTTGAAAACGTTGGGGCCGATCTGGATGCCCGCGCCGACCTCGCCGAACTCCGGCGCTTGCTCGATCAGGTGCACCGCCCGGCCCTTCTGGCTGAGCGCCAGCGCCGCCGCGAAACCGCCGATGCCGCCGCCCGCGATCAGGATGGGGGTATCCGTCATCGCCTCTTCCTCCCGAACCTATTTAATCAGCATTATGCTCATAATACTGATTAAATAGGTTCCGTCAATCTGCGAAGCCGGATCGTGCGAGTGTCAGCCTCCGCGGACCATGCAGATCCGGACCGGCCGGGGCAGCAGCTTGCGCTGGAGGATGACATGGTCGAGCGAGAACCGGCCCGCCCCCGCGAAAGCGCATCGGAGCAGCAGGACGCTCCAGAAACCGGGATACTCCCAGCCGCCTCCCGGCGAAGCCCAGATGAAACCGAGCGAGAAATGATCGCCGATGATCGTTGCGACCATCATGTAGATCACGCTGCAGACCGCCGCGAGGCGGGTGAGGAGGCCGAGACCCACGCCGATTGCGATTCCCAGCTCGATCGTTCCGCCAAGAAACACGAAGAGTTCGGGGGCGGGTACACCAAGCTTCGTGAAGGCGGCAACATCCTCGGCGCGCGGGCCGGGGCCGGCAAACAGCTTCTCGACGAAATGCGGGACGATATCGAGCCCGATGTAGAGCCGGACGACGGTCAGGTGCCAGTCGGCAAGCGACAGGCGCAGGGCATCCGCGGCCGGCCCCAGCCGGGACGAGCGCAGGTTCCGCCGGGCGGTATCGAAGAAGAGTGCAAGAAACGCGAGGAACGGGGCGATCAGCGGGTAGCTGACCCGGTCCAGCCCGTGCAGTCCGGCGACCCTCCAGCCGACCAGGAAAGACAGGAGGGCGACCAGGAAGCCGACCGTAAAGTCGCCCGGGACGATGACGAGGAGGGAGACCACCGCGAGGGCGAGCCAGGCGACCATGAAGAGCTTCGCCTCGAGCGGCATTGCCGGCAGCGCCCCGGCCGCGGTCGCCCAGATCGCCAGGACGAGGCCGGCCCCGCAAAGGCCGGCGGCAAGCCAGCGTAGGGCGCCCGAATAGGCGAGCCTTTCCGTCCCCGTTTTGCCCCTCATGCCCGTCCCCTTCCCTTCGTGGCGGCAACGAGATTAGGCGGCCGCGGTTAACCCGCCGTCAAACCGCCCTCTCCGCGAGCGCCGCCCCCAGCCAGTCGACCGCCGCCTGAACGCCGCCCTTGCCGTAGGACATACCCAGGGCCGCGAGGGCGGTCTCGACCGTGGCGAGTGTGCCCAGGATCATCGGAGCGTTGACGTGCCCCATATGAGCGATACGGAAGGCCTTGCCGCGCAGCTCGCCGATACCGATGCCGAGGGTGAGGCCGCAGCGCTCCCGGCAGAAATCGGCCAGCGCCGCGGGCGACTGGCCGTCGGCCATCCGGATCGTTGTAACGGAGAGCGCGCGCTCCTCCGGACGCTCGATATTGAAGGCGAAGGCACCGCCCTCGGCCCACAGCTCGACCGCCCTGTGGACGGCCCCGGCGAGCAGCCGGTGACGTTCGAAGGCATTTTCCAGGCCTTCCGCCAGCAAGAGGTCCAGCGCACGATCCAGGGCGAAAAGAAGATGCTCCGGCGGGGTGCCGCAATATTTTTCGTAATGGAGCGGCCCGTCGCGGCGGGTCCAGTTCCAGTAGACGCTGCGGAGGCCGGTGTCGCCCTGGGCCCGGTGCGCGGCCATCGCCTTGTCGCTGGCCGCGACGAAGGCAAGGCCCGGCGGGCACATGAGACCCTTTTGAGAGCCGGCGACAGCGACATCGACCCCCCAGCCATCCATCTCGAACGGCATGCAGCCGAGAGACGCGATCGTGTCGACCATGAGAAGGGCGTCGTGCCCGGCCGCGTCCATCGCCCGGCGGATCGCCGGAATGTCGTTCACCACACCGATCGCCGTATCGATCTGGACGACCATGACCGCCTTGATTTCGCCGGCCGTGTCGGCGCGCAGGCGCGCTTCGACGGCGGCCGGATCGACGGCACGGGTGATCGAGCCTGGCAGGATCTCCGCCCGGGCGCCCAGGGTCTCCGCCATCTGCCCCCAGCCGACGGCGAAACGGCCGCTTTCGAGCACCAGCACCTTGTCTCCCGCGGACAGGCAGTTGGCCACGGCCGCCTCCCAGCCGCCATGGCCGTTCGACGCATAGATGTAGACGTGCCCCGCCGTCCGAAAGACGCGCTTCAGACCCGCCTGGAGCCGGTCGGTGATGTCCAGCGCCTCCCCCGAATAAATGTCGATGGCCGGACGATGCATCGCCGCGAGGACCTCGTCCGGAATATTGGTCGGCCCGGGAATGGCCAGGAAGGCGCGGCCCTCTTTGACGGTCATGGGATGAACTCGGTGGTTGATCGGGTTGCCCTATCTTTGTCCCATGGCGAGGGCGCCGTCCATCCATGCATCCTGCGCAAGGCGCCCTCCCGCACACCTCGCTGCCGGGCAGGATGGATAGCGCCTGGTGGAAGAAGGGGCGATGGCCGAACGTCAGCTTTTCGCACGGCGTCGCCAACCCGATGCTGCGCCGGGCGCGGCCTGCCGGCGGTGCCGCGGCTGGACAAGAGCGTAGGCGCTACCTAGGCTGTCGGTCGACCGTCGGCAACGGGGACCCCGAACCAGGTCATGCAACTTCGTGCGATCATCTTCGCCGCGGCCGTCGGCGCCACCGGCGCCTGCGACGACACGCCCCGGAACGAGTATGCGGCCGCCTGCAAGGAAGTCTTCGACAACGAGATGAGCGGCTGGATGTTCGCGGCCCATATGCGACCGGCGGCCGGGCCCTTCTGCGGCTGTTTCGGCACCGAGATCTCGAAGGAGGCCCGACTGGATGCCGGCCAGAAGGCGCGATTGCTGACGCTCGTCCGTAACCTGGGCGCCGCCGACGGGCTCCAGCCCGCCGTCGCCGTGTCGATCGACGACTATATGCGCGATCTGGGCGAAAAGCGGAACGTGTTGAGCGGGATCGTCAAGCGTTGCCGCGCCCGCATTTCGAAATGACCATCGTCTGCGCCGCGGGAGCGGCCCAATGACCGGCGCCGAGGCGGCCCCCAGCCGCAATTTCGCCACGCTCGCCCTTCTCGCCGTCCTGATCGGGGCCGTGGCGGGGGTCGGTGCCTGGCTGTTCCGTTTGCTGATCGGCCTGTTTCACAACATCTTCTTCACCCAGACCTTCTCCGCGACCTACGACGCCAACATTCACACCCCGACGGACCTTGGCCCCTGGGTGATCCTGGTGCCGATGATCGGCGGGCTGGGGGTCGTCTGGCTGGTCAAGACCTTCGCGCCGGAGGCCAAGGGCCACGGCGTTCCCGAGGTGATGGACGCCATCCACTACAACGAAGGCCGGATCCGGCCGCAGGTGGTGCTGGTCAAGTCGCTTGCCTCCGGCCTGTCGATCGGCAGCGGCGGATCGGTCGGCCGCGAGGGGCCGATCATCCAGATCGGCGCCGCCTTCGGCTCGCTGCTGGGACAGCTGATCGCCATGCCGACCCGGCAGCGGATCCTCCTGCTCGCGGCCGGCGCGGGCGGCGGCATCGCGGCGACCTTCAACGCCCCGCTGGGCGGCATGTTGTTCGCGGTGGAGCTTCTGCTGATCTCCATCAACGTCTGGAGCATCATGCTCGTCGCCGTCGCGACGGTGACCGCGACCTATATCGGCCGGGTCCTGATGGGGGCCGCCCCCGCCTTCGACATCCCGGCGCTGCAGCTCCCCGCCTTCTCCCAGGATCCGGTCCTTGCCGTCCTTGCGATGATCCCGCTCGGCGCTGTCATGGGGCTGGTCGCGGCCCTCTTCATCCGGGCGATCTACTGGGCCGAGGACTGGTTCGACAGCCTGCCGGGGAACGACTACACCCGGCATCTTCTGGGCATGGGCTGTGTCGGTGTGATGATCTATCTGCTCGCCCTTTACGCGGGACACTATTACGTCCAGGGCGTCGGCTACGCGACCATCTACGACATCCTGTCCCGTGTCCTGAGCGACCCGCTGTTCCTGCTGCTCCTGTTCGTCCTGAAGTTCCTGGCCACCTGCCTCACCCTGGGCTCCGGCGCTTCGGGCGGCGTCTTCTCCCCGTCACTCTTCATGGGAGCCACCGTCGGGGCCGCCTTCGGGCAGGGCGTCGTCGCGCTGGTCCCGGATATCGGCATCGGCGTGCCCGTCTTCGCCATCGCCGGCATGGCGGCGGCGATCAGCGCGGGGACCGGCGCCCTTTTCACCAGCGTCGTCATGATCTCGGAAATGACCGCGGATCACGACATCATGGTCCCGGTGCTGCTGTGTTCCGCCACCGCCTATGCGGTCCGCAAGGCCTTTTGCCGGCCGAGCCTCTATACCCTCAAGCTGATCCGCAGGGGGCACCCGGTGCCCGAAGGCCTGATGTCCGCCGACATCGCGGCGCGCCGGATGACGGACATCATGAAGACGGAGATCGACTATATCGATGCGGGAGAGAGCTTCGACGGTCGCGGGATTGCCGTCATGCTGGACGGCGACAAGGTCTGCGGCGCGGCCTGCCATCTGTCGCAGCGGCGACCGGACGACGACGGCCCGGTACCCTATGTCGTCCTGCCACAGGAAACGCCGCTGGCCGACGCGCTTCGCACCCTGGCCGAAGCCGGCGCCGAGATCGCGATCATCTCCAAGCACCCGACCGATCCCCGGCGCGACAACGTTGTCGGCATCGTCACCGCAGAGGAGGTCATGGCCGAGATGAAGGTGAACGCGCAGCTGATCTGACGGCGTTCATCCCCGACTACCAGCCCGTGCGCCTGCCCATCGCAACGGCTCCGGCGCTGCCTGCTGCAAGCAGTCAGGTCGTCACGGTGACTTCCGGGGCGTTTCCCGAGAGCACGGCCCGGAAGGTCTTCGCCAGGTGCCTGAATTCCCGGCCATGAGCGGACTCGCTGCGCCATACCAGCCCCACCAGCCGCCGCGGGCGGCGCGGAGACAAAGACAGCACCGAGACCTGATCGTCCTTCGCCGTCTCGGATCGGACATACAGGGCCGGAAGAAAAGACAGCCCCGCGCCCATTCCGACCATGAGCCGCAAGGTATCGAGGCTGGTTCCTTCATATTCCGTCAGAAGCGTCGCCTTGATCCGGGTGCAGATCTCCTGGACCTGCTCGCGCAACTGATGACCGGATTCGAGGGTCAGGACCTTCTCGCCCTTCAGCTTTTCCCGTTCGACGGTCCCCATGCCGGCCAGCGGGTGGTCCGACGGGACGACGACATGGAGCGGTTCGTAATACAGCCGCTCGCTGGAGAAGCCTCCGCCACCCACGGGAAGCGGCACGATCAGCGCGTCCAGCTTGCCGTCCTCCATCTGCGCGAGAACGCTGTCGCGCATGCCCTCCCGCACATACAGCCGCAGCGCGGGATGGGTTTCGTGCAGCGACGGCAGAATCAGCGGCAGCAGGTAGGGACCGATCGTCGGCAGGACGCCGAGCCGCAGGGTTCCCGCCATCAGGTCACCGCCATGGCGCGCGACCTCGACCAGATCGTCGACCTCCTGAAGGACGCGGCGCGCCCTTTGAGCGACAAGGCGGCCAACGGGCGTGAGGACGACACGGTGGCGCGTGCGCTCGACAAGACGCGCGCCCAGCGTCTGCTCCAGGGCCTGGATCTGTGCGCTGAGGGTCGGCTGGCTGACGCCGCACCGGTCCGCGGCCCGTCCGAAGTGATTCGCGTCCGCCAGCGCGACGGCATAGCGCAGCTGTTTGAGCGTCGGCATGGTTCCTCCTATGCGCCCGAAGGGCATACATAGATATTTTCTATCACAGAATGGTTTTCAATCGATTGGAACTTCTCACACCCTGATCCCACGTGTCTTTCTCGACGGCACTCCGCCGGCAGGAATCGGCGCTCCAACACTGGCACAGGGATCTATGCTCAAGACCACGACCACCGGGTTCCCCCGCAGGCCGCGTTTCCCGGGCGGCTTCGTCGACAAGGAAACGGCCCCCGGGCTGTTGTTGCTGTTCGCGGCCGTCATGGCGCTGTTGTTCGCCAATTCCGGGCTCGCCGCGGCCTACAGCGCTTTCCTGGAAGCGCCGATGACCCTGCGGGTCGCCGATTTCGCCATCGACAAGCCCGTCTTGCTTTGGATCAACGACGGCCTCATGGCCGTCTTCTTCTTCCTGATCGGCCTCGAGATCAAACGGGAGCTGCTGCAGGGAGAGCTGTCGAGCTGGCGAACGGCGGCACTTCCGGCCCTCGCGGCGGTTGGCGGCATGCTCGTGCCATCCCTCATCTACATCGCGATCAACGCCGGCAGCGCCCCCACCCTGCAGGGCTGGGCCATCCCGGCGGCGACGGACATTGCCTTCGCCCTGGGCGTCCTGGCGCTGCTGGGCACCCGGGTCCCCGTCGCGCTCAAAGTGTTCCTGCTCGCGCTCGCAATCCTCGACGACCTCGGCGCGATCATGATCATCGCCCTTTTCTACACAGCCGACCTCTCACTCGCGTCCCTCGGCATCGCGGGCATCGGCGCGGCCGTTCTCCTCGCCATGAACCTCATGGGCGTGACCCGGCCCTCCCTTTACATCGTCGTCGGCACCGTGATCTGGGCCGGCGTCCTGAAGTCCGGGGTCCATGCGACCCTCGCGGGTGTCCTCGTCGCGCTCATGGTCCCGCTTCGCACGACCGACGCGAAAACACCGCCGCTGATCCAGCTGGAGCACGGCCTGAAGGCGTGGGTGGCCTTCCTCATCATGCCGACCTTCGCCTTCGCCAATGCGGGCGTGTCGCTGAGCGGCCTGACCTTCGACGACCTGCTGGCGCCTGTCCCGCTGGGTATCGCGCTCGGCCTCTTCGTCGGCAAGCAGATCGGCGTGATGGGCTTTGCGTGGGTGGGCGTGCGGCTCGGCTGGTGCAGCCTGCCGAGGGGCGTGACCTGGTTGCAGATGTATGCCGTCGCCCTTCTCGCCGGCATCGGCTTCACCATGAGCCTTTTCATCGGCACCCTCGCCTTTACCGACCCGTCGCTTACAACCGGCGTGCGCCTGGGCGTCCTCTCCGGCTCGATCCTCTCCGGTGTCCTCGGTTTCATCATCCTGCGCCGGGCGGTCATGCCCCGGGCGGAAAGGCCGAAGACGCGCGACGGCGCGCCCTCTCCGGGCCGGCCGTTAGCTGCCGGACGCCCGCTCGCGATCGAGGAGGCCCGGCGATGAACCGCATCCTTGTCGCCTCAGATCTCTCGGCACGGTCGGATCGGGCTCTCGAGCGCGCCATGGAACTGGCCCGGCGCCTCGACCTTCCGGTGACCCTCCTTCACGTCGTCGACGAGGCGCTGCCGCTCGCCGCCATCGAGGCGCTGGTCGAAGCGGCGACCCGCGAGCTGTCGGGCGCCCTTCACCGCCTCGACCCGGAGGAGAAACTCGCCGTGTCCCTCCGTGTCGTCGCGGGCGAGGATCACCGGACGATCGTCGAACTGGCGCAGTCCGAGGACGCCGGGCTTATCGTGCTCGGCACGCACCGGAACGAGGCATCGGATTTCTTCTTCGTCGGCACGACCGTGGAAAGAGTGGTGCGCGAGAGCCCGGTCCCGGTGCTTGTGGTGAAAGGCCGCGTGAAGGGGCCCTACGCGCATGTCGTCGTCGGGATCGACTTCTCGGTCTACGCGCCGGCCGCCGTGTCGGGCGCGCGCAATCTCGCCGCCGACGCAAAGCTGCGACTGGTCCACGCCTTTTCGGTGCCCTTCCCGGGTTTTCTGTCCAGCAAGGACAGCGCCGAGCAGGTGAGAGAAGCCCGCCGCAGAAAGTTGTCCCGGCTGATCGAGCACGAATTGCATGCGTTCGCCGACGCGTCGAACCGACCGGAAGACCGCCGGGTCGATGACGTCGTGCCGGGCGGCGGCGCCGCCGCGCTCGCCGTCCGCGAGAAAGAGGACGCGGCCGGCCCGCAACCGAACATCGAGGCGCGGGTCGTCGAGGGCGAGGTCCATTCCGCGCTGCGGCGGCAGGTCTGCGACATGCAGGCAGACCTGATCGTCCTCGGCACCCACGGTCAGGTCGGCACCGGCCGGCGATGGCTGGGCAGCGTGGCCGAGACGTTTCTCGTCCGTCCGCCCTGCGATGTTCTTGTCGTAAAGGCCTGGTGAGGGATCATGCACGCACTCAGACCGCCTGGTTTGCGCCCCCGGACAGACTCGACCCATCCGCACGCCGTCGTGCCGGATGCGCCACGGTCCCTGTCCCCCCGCCGATCCGATGTGCTGCGACGGATCGTGGTGGCGATGGACCCCAAACGCGAGACTTGCGCCGTCGCGGATCGCGCGGTTCGTCTGGCATCCATTCACGGGGCGAGTCTGGAGATCGTCTCCGTCCTCGCAACGCCGGTCGAGGACGCGGTCGCCTGGGACGATTACCCGCGCCACTGCGATACGGCGAAGAAGGTCCTCGCCCACGAACGGGCGTGTCTGAAGCATCACGAGGCGGCGGCCCGCCGATCGGTGCCGAACGTCTCCAGCCAGGTCTTGCGGGGTGTGCCGCACTTCGTCCTGACCCGGTTCGCCGTGAACGCCGGCGCCGACCTTCTGGTCAAGGCGGGGGGCTGTTCGCCGGATGGCGAGGCCTGCCGCGGCGCCAGCCACGACGAAGTCGACCTGCGGCTGCTGCGGCATTGCCCGACCCCGGTCCTGATCGACCGGCCCGACGGTTCGCTGGGCAGACACCGCACGCTCGCCGCGGCCGGTCGACAGGGTTCCGGCGAGTCTCCGCCTCCGAACCGGGATGTCCGGCGTCTCGCCGAGTGTTTCGGCGCAACCGGCAGCGATGTCCGGGTGGTCCATCTGGACGACGGCGAACGATCCAATCGGGGATGTTCCCGGCGGATCGTGGACGCCGCCGCCAACTTCCGGCCGTCTCTCGTGATCCTCCCGACCTCGCCGACGGTGGGTATTGCCCGATTGTTGGGCTGCGACATGGCGGAGGTGCTGCTGGACGAAACCCCCTACTCGCTGCTCGGGGTGAAACCGTCGGGATTTCGGTCGCCGCTACTCGGCGGCTGACGCCGGAGCGCGAAGTCTCCTCGCCAGTCTCGGCGAAGCAGGATAGGCTGCCCGATCAGTCGACGATCGGCAGGGGAGGCGATCGACATGGCCTGGCGCAAGACCTTCGAGACGACCGAGGACGGACGTTTCATGTTCCGCCCGGGCGGGCAGTTCGGGCGTACCTACGAACTGCCGGACAAGGGCGCCTACGATCAGGCGCGCTGGATCACTTGGGGCATGACGATCGTCGTTTTCGCCTTCGCCATCGCCAATTTCTTTCACCGGGAACCCATCATCACGATCGTTGTGGCGCTGATCCTGCTGGTCGGTTACTTCGGCTGGCTGAGCATGGCGAGGAAGGGATGGACGGTCGCAGAGGACGGGTGACGGCGGTACGCCACGATCGGTAGAAAGTCGACAAAGATCAAGGCCTTTAGGGTAGACTGCCGCCCTGTTCTTGCCGTTGATATTGAAGGCCTTGGATCATGTACTCCTTGTTGCGCAATACCGGCATCGCCGCCGTCCTGCGGCACGAACTGCTGCCCTTCGCCATCGCGCTGCGCGTCGCACAGCTGTTCTTCAAGTGGGGCAGCTTCGCCCTCGAACTGGCCGGTTTTCTCGCCCTCTGGTGGGTCCTGGGCTTTTTCCTCGACCTTGCGCTGAGGGCGGCGGGCGCGAATCGGGACGCCGCGCCGCGGGGATAACCCTGACGATTTCTACCGTTCGGGGAAGGTCCGCTTCCGGATGTCCTCGATATGCTCGACGATCATCGCCCGGGCGGCGGGCCCGTCCCGGCGCTGAAGCCGGCGTAGAAGTTCCCGGTGGCGGGCCAGTACGCGGCCGGCGCTGCCGTCCGTGGTGTACTGGCTGTAGCGGCGGGTCAGCATGCGCCACAGCATCTTGATCTGCTCCGCCAGCGCGCGGCTGTGCGTCGCCTCGGCCAGGGCGAAATGGAAGTCGACGCTGCGTTCGAGGAAGGCCATCGGCTCGTCGACCATGGTGGCGAGGTCGTCCAGCACCCGGGCCAATCGGACCAGATCCTCGTCCGTCGCATTGTTCGCCGCCATCTCCGCCGCATAAGCCTCCAACGCGATCTGCGCGTCGGTGACCTCATAGTCCGACAGTTGGGACAGTTGCAGCTGCACGGCCATGGCGTCGGCGACAACGTCGAGATTGGGCTCGGCGATGAAAGCGCCGCCGCCGGACCCAGTGCGTACCGCGACGATGCCCTGCGCCTCCAGGGTCCGCAGGGCATCGCGGACAGGAAAGCGGCTGACGCCGAACTGCTCGGCCAGCTCCTGCTCCGTCCCGAGAAAGTCGCCGGGCCGGAGGCGACCGTCGAAAAGGGCCTCCCTCACCTGCTGGACGATGTTGGCGGACGCAGAGGTGGGCCGCAGCTTCTGCCAGGACGGGCGCGGCTCCGCGTCGATATCGGGTCCGGTCTTGCGGGCAAGGGCCATGGGATCGTTCGTCCTGTGGTTCGTGAGGCCTTCGATCTAAGTATAATATACTTTACACACATATACTCCAGCGCTTAGCCTCTGCGACAATGTGTCCGTCGGCTCCGCGCGCCTCATGGCGTTGCGCGCGGCCGGCGAAGAAAAGACACCGGCAGGCGGCCGGCACGTCCGGGAACCGGGCGGCCCGCCCCACCAAAAGGGAGGAGAAGCCGATGACATCCAGACACCACACCCGCGCCCCGATCCTCGCAGGCCTCGCCCTGGCAACGGGCCTTGCCGCTCCCGCCGTCGCGCCGTCCGCGCTTGCGCAGGAGATGAAGCTGCCAAACCTCGCCGTTTTCGCGACGATCCGGCCGGGCACGTCTCTCAACGCGATGACGGTCGGCATGGCCAAGCTCTACTCGGAGAAGACCGGCAAGAAGATGCGGGTCCGGGTGGCGAGCGGCAGCGTCGATTCGCTGGTTGGGCCCGGGCGGGTCGACCTCGGCGTCTCCACCTCCGTTAACGGCGCCGACGCCTTCATGGGACGGGACCAGTTCAAGGGACGCCCGCAGAAGAACCTCCGGATCGCGCTGCCCGGACCGACCCTCCTGATCGGGTATATCGCCACGAAGGACTCGGGGATCATGACGATCGCCGATCTGAAGAAGAAGCGCGTGCCGGGCAAATTCCCCAAGACCCGGCCCTTTCTGTCAGACTCGATCGCCCTGCTGGCGAGCGGCGGGCTGACCTTCGCCGGGGTCGACGAGATCCCGGTCTCCGGCATCCGCGAGAATTTCCAGGCCTTCCTGGAGAACCGGGTCGACGCGGCCATCATGTCGGTCGGCTCCGGTCTCGTCCGCCAGGCCGATGCGAAACGCGGCGGCGTCCGCTTCGTGTCGCTGCCGAGCGGCGACGGCGTCCAGGCCATCCTCGACAAGGTCAAGCCCGGTTACTACACCCGCGCGCTGAAGAAGGGCTACAACGTCGGCATCGACCGGGACATGACGATCATGGCCAAGGACATCTACGTTTCGGCCAACGTGAAGACGTCCGATGCGCTGGTCTACACCCTCGCCAAGCTGATGTTCGAGAACATGGCCTCCCTGCACGGCGCACACCCGGTCTTCAAGCAGTGGACCAAGGCGAACCTCCTTCAGGCGAAGGTGACGGTCCCCTACCATGCCGGCTTCGTGAAGTACCTCAAAGACACGAACCAGTGGACCGCGCAGCACGAGGCGACCCAGAAGGCGCTGCTCGCCGCCGCGAAGTAGCCGGAACGAGACCGCCCGTCACGGCGCGTCCATGTCGGAGCCCGCCAACCCGAAACTGCGGCAGCTGCCCGGGGCCCTCGACCGGCTGGTCAAGGGCCTCGGCATCCTGCTCGTGGTCGCGGCCGCACTTTTCGCCCTCAACCTGCACGAACGGCTCGGCTACGCCATGTATCCGCAGCAGTTCTTCGGGCTGGCACTGGGCCTGACCCTCTTCATCGTCCTGATCCTCTACCCGATGCGCCAGGCCTGGCGGGACAGCCGGGCGGCGCTCTATGCCGACCTCGTCCTCGCGACCGCCGGGCTGGTTGCCGGCCTGTTCCTGACCTTCGGCTATCCCTTCATCGCCAACATCCAGTTCCCGATCTTCGAGAAGGTCTTCTTCGGCACAATCGCCGTCTTCCTGGTGGTCGAGGCGAGCCGCCGGATCTACGGCCTCGTCCTGCCGATCATCGCCCTCGTGTTCCTGATCTATGCCCTCTACGCCGACTACTTCCCCGGCATCCTCGAGACCCGGGGCGTCGGCTGGGACTCGCTATTCAACGAACTCTATATCGGCGACGAGGGTTTGCTCGGCATCGCCTTCGTCATCGTCTCGACCATCGTCGTCGTCTTCATCCTGTTCGGACAGCTGCTCTTCGCCATGGGCGGCGGGACGATCTTCACCGATCTCGCGACTGCGGCCATGGGCCGGTATCGCGGCGGACCCGCCAAGGTCGCCGTCGTCGGGTCCGCCATGTTCGGCAGCATTTCCGGCTCCGCCATCGCGAACATCGTCATTACGGGTACGGTGACGATCCCGCTGATGAAACGGATCGGCTACCGGAGCGAGATCGCCGCCGCCATCGAGGCGACGGCCTCGACCGGCGGGCTGGTGACTCCACCGGTCATGAGCGCCGTCGCCTTCCTGATGGCGGAAATGCTCAACATCTCCTACGGCCAGGTCATCCTCGCCGCCGCGATCCCGGCGATCCTCTATTACGCTGCGATCCTGATCCAGGTCGACCTCGAGGCCGGGCGGCGCGGCATGAAGGGGATGGCGCGCGAGGACATCCCCCGGGTCGTGACCGTCCTGAAGACCGGCTGGCCCTACCTGCTTCCGCTGCCCGTCCTGATCTACACCCTCGTCGGCCTGAACTGGCAGCCGGCGCGGTCCGGCATGTTCGCCGTCCTCGTCCTGATGGTCACCGGCTTCTGGTTCGTCCGCGACAAGAAGCCGAAATGGTGGTTCGACCTTCTGGGCAAGATCGGCGTCTCCGCGACCGAGATCCTCGCCATCGCGGCCCTGGTCGGCATCGTCCTCGGGGCGGCCTCCTCGACCGGCCTGTCCTTCACCCTGACCCTGCCGCTGGTGCAGCTGGGCGAGGTCAACGTCTTCCTGCTGCTGCTCGTCACGGCCGTGATCAGCATCATCCTCGGCATGGGGCTGCCCGGCATCGCGATCTATTTCATGCAGGTCACCCTGATCGTCCCGGCGCTGGTCAAGCTCGACATCGTCCCGATCGCAGCGCATTTCTTCATTTACTATTTCGGCGTCTTCTCGCTCATCACTCCGCCGGTCTGTGTTGCGCCAATCGCGGCGGCGGGGATCGCCGGGGCAAGACCGATGGCAACGGGGTGGGAAGCGGTCAAGCTGGGCATCGTCGCCTTCATCGTGCCCTTCGTCTTCGTCTTTTCCCCGTCGCTCCTCGCCCAGGGGCCAGTCTGGATGGTCCTGGCGAACCTCGCCCTGTCGCTGGTGGGAGTCGTCGCGATCAGCGCCGGGTTGCGGGGATTTCTCTTCGCACGGGTGCCGCCGGCCGGCCGGCTGCTGATGATCGCGGCGGCGATCGCCCTCTTCGTTCCGCTCGACGACCTGACGACGATCGAGTTCGCCCTGAACGCGGCAGGCCTCGCCCTTTTCGCGGCCTGTGCCGCCCTCAACCGGGCCGCCGGCCGACCGGCCCCCGCGGCCCCGGCGACAGCGCCCCAATGACCGAGATTTCGCATAGCAAGAGATGGTGGATGGTATGACCGAAAGCGATACCCTGGAACGGACGGCCTATAACCTGCCGGAGCCGCGGATCCGCGAGGACCTGACCCTCGTCGACAAGGGGACCGCGATGGGCGAGTTCCTGCGCCGCTACTGGCATCCGGTAGGCACCGCCGATCATGCGACGGAGACGCCGCGAAAGGTCATGGTGCTGGGCGAGGAGCTGATCCTGTTCCGCGACGGCCAGGGCCGGGCCGGCCTGCTCTATCCGCGCTGCTGCCACCGCGGCACCACCCTTTTCTACGGGCGGGTCGAGGAGGACGGCATCCGCTGCTGCTATCACGGCTGGAAGTTCGCGCCGGACGGCCGCTGCCTGGACCAGCCGATGGAGCCGGACGGCGGGCGCAACCGGGACAAGGTCCGCCAGCCCTATTACCCGGTGGCGGAACGCTACGGCCTGATCTTCGCCTATCTGGGCCCGCCGGAGAAAAAGCCGCTTCTGCCCCGGTTCGAACTTCTCGAGAACCTGGAGGAGGGTGAGTTCCTCGAGGCCGACGACACCAGCGTCGGCAGCGGCGGGCCGGTCGAGGTGCCCTGCAACTGGATGCAGCACTACGAGAACATCATGGACCCGTTCCATGTCCCCGTCCTGCACGGCTGGTTCTCCGGCGGGCAGTTCGTGCCGGAGATGGCGGTGCTGCCGGACGTCGAGTTCCTGCCCTTCGAGATGGGCGCCCGGTCGGTGTCGATCCGGAAACTCGACGACGGCCGCACGCTGCGGCGTATCACAGAGGCGCTGCTGCCGACCGTCCGGGTCGTGCCGAGCCCCCGCCTCGACCCGCCCGGCCGCTGCTCCACCCTCGGCTGGATCCTGCCGATGACCTCGACCAGCTTCCGCATCTACACCGTCGGCCGGGTCCGGGAGAGCGGAGAGATCCGGCGCAGCCGGTCGA
>CAYGKX010000012.1:18218-20219 GCA_964350225.1 uncultured Rhodospirillaceae bacterium
AGGGCGGCAAATTGTGGGAGGAGCTGACCGATGCCGAACACCAGCGCTTCCCCGGCGACTATGAGGCCCAGGTCGGCCAGGGCGCGATCACCTATCACTCCGAGGAGCATTTCGGCGAGACCGACCGGGGCATCGGCATCCTGCGCCGGCTCGTCGCCCAGCAGGTCCGCCATGTCGCCAATGGCGGAGACCCGGCCGGCGTCGCCTTCGAACCCGGCGAAGAGCTGATCCGGTCCGAAGCGGGGAACTTCTTCATCTGATGGGTGGCAGGTAACTGACGGGGGGAAGTACCGGCCACGCCGGGGCTCAGTCCGGTATTTCCGGCTCGACCAGTTCGGCAAGCTGGATGAGGGACTGCTGCCAGCCGAGGTAGCAGAGTTCCACCGGAATGACCTCCGGTATGCCCGCCTGGATGATGGTGAGTTCGGTTCCCACAGGTACTTCCCTGAACTCGACCGTGACCTCCATCGCGCCCTCGAGGTTGGGGTCGTCGAACTTGTCGGTGTAGGCGAGCCGCTCGCCGGGCACCACTTCGCGATAGTCACCACCGAAGCTGTGGCTCTTGCCCGTCGTGAAGTTGGTAAAGGACATCCGGTGGGCGCCGCCGACCACCGGATTCATCTCGTGAACCGTGCCGGTGAAGCCCTTGGGTGGGAGCCAGCGGGCCATCGCCGCCGGGTCGACAAAGGCGCGATAGACCTTGTCCGGCTTTGCGGCGATTACCCGATGCAGGCGAACCGTGTTTCCCGACGTCATGTCGGCATCTCCTTGAATAAGCATTCGGCTGTCCGTACCGGTCTTTCCCGGGCGGCCCTCGTGACACCCCACGCACATACCAACTGGTTGGTATGTGCGCAAGCGGGAATTTCTTCGACCGCCCGCCGGGTGCGCGGCGTTCAGTCCCGTGCCGGCGCCACCCTCTGGTCGATGGCGCCGAAGAGCGACGTGCCGTCTTCCGCGATGGCCTCGATCCGGACGCGGTCCCCGTATCGGAGATACTCGGTCCGCGGGGCGCCATGCTCCAGCGCCTCGACGACGCGCCGCTCCGTCAGGCAACTGGTCCCGCGGGCGGGGTCCTCGCTTGCGATGGTGCCCGCGCCGACGATCGTCCCGGCGCCCAGGGCGCGTGTCCTGGCGGCAGGGGCAATGAGGGCGTCGAAGCCGTGCTCCATCTCTCCCGCGTCCGGGTCGCCGAAGAGCTTCCCGTTGACGTAGGAGCGAACCGGGACATGCAAGCGCCAGTCGCGCCAGGCGGAACCCGCCTCGTCCGGCGTGATCGCGACCGGGGCGAAGGCGCTCGCCGGCTTGGCCTGGACGAAACCGAAGCCCTTCTCCAGCTCCGCCGGGATGAGATTTCGGAGCGACACGTCGTTGCACAACATCAGGAGCGCGATGTGCCCCGCCGCCGTTTCCCGCGCCGCGCCATAGGGGACGCGCGTGGTGACGACGGCAATCTCCGCCTCGTAGTCGATGCCCCACTCTTCCGACTTCGCCGGAATGTCCTCCGTCGGCGCGAGGAAGGCGTCGGACGCGCCCTGATACATCCAGGGTTCTTCGCTGTAGCTTTCGGGCAGCGGCTTGCCGATCCACTTCTGCATGCGGACGGCATGGGCGCGGTAGACGCTGCCGTCGCACCATTGATAGGCGCGCGGCAGCGGCGAATGGGCCTGGGCCGGATCAAAGGGTTCGGCGGCCGGGTCCCTGCCGGCGGAAAGCCGGGCATACCGGTCCTCGAGCGCCGGTCGCAAGGCCGCCCAGTCGTCGATCGCGGCCTGCAGGGTCGGTGCAATGTCCCGAACCCGTGTCATCCGCGACAGGTCGCGCGAGACGACGACCAGTTCCCCATCCGTCGCCGCCGTCCTGAGCGTTGCGAGTTTCATTGCCAGCCTTTCTCCTTGAACTGCGAGCCTTTGGTCGCGTCCATTATCCCGGACGTCAGCCCTTGAAGCGGTTCTCGCGATGCCACCGCAAGAAAACCGGATGCGGGCGATCAACGGCACG
>CAYGKX010000013.1:0-18571 GCA_964350225.1 uncultured Rhodospirillaceae bacterium
CGCCTTCGGCAACGCCGCGCCGACCCATGCCCCACCAGGCCGGGAGGCGGATCGCGGAGATCAGAAGGATGAGAGCCATCGACAGCGGCAGGAGAGCGACCCAAGGGTAGAGAAGGAGTTCGGCCGTGGTCGACCGTGTGTTGAAGCGGACCTCGAAACCCAGGGTCTTCCAGGCCTCAAGAAGGAACCAGACCGAAAAGGCGATGAGTACCGCTGCTGCGACCAGAGCCGCGACCCCGCCGGCCGCGCCCTTGATGCGGGTCGACACGAGGCTCATCCGGATATGCTTTGCGCGCCAGAGCACGACGGGCAGCGCAAGGAACAGCATTGCCGTCAGGACCAGCCCCACCAGTTCCTCGGTAAAGGCGAAGGGGGCGCTGACGACATAGCGCATGATCGCACTCAAGGCGACCAGCGCCGAGATTGCCACCATGCCCGCCGTCGCCGCCGCAAGGCACAGCCACATCAGGGCGTCGATCAGGCGATTGAGAAGCGTCATGGCGGACGAGCGTGGATGGGAAAAGCCGCGAGGTTGGCGACACGTCTACTCCGGATCGCGGACGGCAGTCCTTGATCCGCGGTCTGTCAGGCAAACCAGTATAGCCCTCTCCCCCCCAAGGGGCGGGGTAGAGAGGGGATGCGTTGTAACAGGCGAGTTCCGCGACATGCGGTTCATTTGGCTGAGACAGCCCCGGTTTCGCGCCGTCCCCCCCTTGGATCACGCCCTCCCCCTTGGAAGGAGGAGGGCATTTTCCGAACCACCTGTCATTCGTCAGAACGTTAGCTACGATCCATAGCCAACTGTTTCACAGAGAGATTTTTCTGGATAGCGCCTTACTTCCGCATGGCATCGAAGACCATCTGGCGGTACTCGCTGGCCTTGCCGCCGGCCTTCTTGGCGAGATCGGCCCAGGTCTTGGCAGCCGCGTCGGCGAAGGCTTGACGGTCGGCGGCCGGGAAATCGGGCAGCCACTTCACGCCCTTCGCCTCGAGCGCCGCGCGCGCCTTTTTCTCGGCGACCGCGCCGCTGCTGAAATTCTTGGTCTTCGTGTAAAGGTCCGCGACCGCGGCGGTCATGCCCTTCTTCACGTCGTCCGGAAGCTTCGCCCAGTTCTTCTCCGAGACGACAATGGCATAGGGCACGGCCGAGACAGGGAAAAGATAGGCCGCGTACTTGGTCACCTCGTTCAGCGAGATCGAGCCGGCAAAACGCGCGGGATACAGGGCGCAGTCGACGACGCCCGTCTTGAGCGCCACATAAAGCTCGTTCTGCGGGACGATCTGCGCCGAGACCCCGACCGCCTTGAAACTCTCGATCAGGTCCTTAGACCACACCCGCAGCTTCTTCTTCCGCAACTGCTCCAGCGTGTTGACCGGGTCCTTGCGGCAAAAGATCGAGGCGTCGATCACCGGAAAGGCCATGTAGCCGACGACATGGAGGTCCCATTTCTTGAGGGCGTCGACCTGGACCTTCTCGAGGACCGGCAGCGCCTTCACATGGTCGTCGACCGACCGGATGATGCCCTGGATATACACGGCATTGAGCGCGGGGGCGTCGCGACCGATGAAGCTGGCGTTCAGCACGCCGATCTCCGCCCCGCCCGACGGCAGCCAGCGCAGGATGTCGGCATCTTTCAGGCCCAGGGAGCCGCCGTCATAGACCTTGACCTTCATCTTGCCGCCGGTCTTGGCCTCGATGTCCTTGGCCAGCCCGTTCAGGAGGCGCGTTTCCGGCCGCTTGACCGAGAAGTTGTTGTTGAGCTTCCAGTTGAATTCCTGGGCTGCGGCCCCGCCGGCCGTCATGCCGAGCGCCGCCACACCGGCGAGCGCGATCTTCCCCATCTTCACGAACTGCATTCCGTCCTCCAACCCCTTGAGTAGATATGCCACCGCCGTGGCGGTGTTTTTCGAATTCACTTTCGATGTTCCGACAGGATGTTGTCGGATTCAAGTGCGATGCCATAGTCGCGGGCCGCGGCCTCTTCCGAGACGAAGCCGGCCCGGCGGTCGGCGGCAAGTCGGCCCGGTTCGCGCCCGGCCGGATCGCCCAGCCCTCCGCCGCCGGGCAATTCGAAGACCAGCCGGTCGCCGGCGGGCACCCGCTGGACGCCTTTCGGCCGCAGCATCGCGCCGGACTTGAGCGCCACGCGTCCCGCCACACCGTCGCGACCGCCGTCCCGCCCGCGCGCCGGGTGGTCGCCCCGATCGAACATGGCGGCGAAGGAAAAAGCCGCGCCGTCCGCATGACCGAACTCCACTCTTTGACCCAGACCGCCCCGCCAGGTTCCCGCGCCGCCTGAATCCGGCCGGTACTCCCGTTGCCAGACGACGAGCGGCGTCGTCGCCTCGATCATCTCTACGGGGACGGTGCGCAGGTTCGTCGGGAAGGCTGTGACCGACAGTCCGTCCTTGCCGGGACGCCCGCCCGTCCCGCCGCTATGCACCGTAATCGCCTCGAAGGGCCGGCCGGCATTGGCATCCTCGACCACGGCGGGGCCGCCGCGAAACTGCGGGCCCCAGAGGGCGGCGCCGCTTTCCGCCGGACAGGCGTCCGGCAGCGCCTGAGACAGGCAGCCGAACATCACGTCCGGCAGCATGTGGCCGACGATATGGCGGGCCGACACCGGGAAGGGGCGCTGGACGTTGAGGATCGAGTTTTCCGGCGCGTCGATCAGGATATTGGAGAGGGAGCCCGCGTTGGTCGGCACGTCCGGCGCCAGGATGCATTTGATGCCGAACCAGGCATAGGCGCGGCTGTAGTTGAGGACGACGTTGATGCCGAAGGGACTCGCGGACGAGGTGCCATCGAAGTCGACCGTCATCTCGCCGCCGGTGACGGTCATGGTCGCGGCGAGGTCGACGGGCCGGTCGTAGCCGTCGATGGTCATCGTGTAGGCGTATCGCCCGTCCGGAACGGCGGCCACGGCCTCCCGCATCGCCACCGCCGACTGCTCGATAATCATGTCGGCGAGGTCGGCGAGGTCGGCGAGCCCGTACTCGTCCATCATCGCGATCAGGCGGTCCGACGCCTTCTCGTTTGTCGCGGCGAGGGACAGGATGTCGCCGACGACCTGCTCCGGCGCCCGAACGTTCATCCGCAGAATGCGCAAAAGGGTACGGTTGGTCCGTCCGGCCTCGAACAGCGGCAGGGGCGGCACGGTCAGCCCCTCCTCGTAGATCTGCCGGCCGTCCGGGCCGAGGCCGCGCCCGCCGGCATCGACGACATGGGCGGCCGCGGCGACGAAGGCGACGACCCGCCCCTCCCGGAAGACGGGCGTGACGACAGAGAAATCGTGCAAGTGGCCACAATTCAGCCAGGGATCGTTGGTGACGAAGGCATCCCCTTCCGTCATATCCCCTGCCGGAAAATCCTTCAGAATTTCGCTGACGACGCCTGCGAGAGTGTGGATGAAGCCGGGCGTCCCGGTTTGCGCCTGGGCCAGCAGCCGCCCGTCCGGATCGAAGATGCCGGCGGAAAGATCGCCCGATTCGCGGACGATGGTGCAGAAGGCGGTGCGCATCACCGCCTGTGCCTGCTCCTCGACCAGCGCGAGCAGCCGGTTCCACATGACCTGCCGCCGGACGAGGTCCAGCCCGCCGTCCGTCGTACCACCGCTCATGTGTTCTCTCCCACCGCCAGATCGATCACCAGATTGCGGGCGCCGTCGACCGTGACCCGCGCGCCGCTGGGCACTACGACGGATGTATCTTCCGCAGAGATCACAGCAGGACCGGCGAGCGACCCGCCCGGCGACAACGCCGCCCAATCATATACCGGAACCTCACCGACGCCCCCCGCCGCATCGATCTGCCGGACAGACCGTCTGGATCCGACGGCTTCCTCTGAAACTGTCGTGGAAGCCGGCGCCGGATCGTCTGGGCGGGTCGAAAGACCGACCCTCCAGGCGAGGATCTCGATATCGAGATCGTCGAGCAGCCGGCCGTAGAGCGCCCTGTACGCATCGGCAAATGCTGTTTCCAGGGCAGCGGCGGAGATCGCGTCCGGCACGGCGACCGGGATCTCGTGCCCCTGCCCGACATAGCGCATGAAAGCAGTTCGCTCGGCGGAAAAGGCAGCGCCGGGAGCGGCGGGTTCGACGACACCGCGGGCGCCGTCTGTCATCTCCGCGAGGAGGGCTGCCACCCGATCGGCGTCGAACGCCGAGAGCCGCTGGTAGAAGGAGCGCACCATGTCGTAGGCGACCGGCGCCCGAAGGAAGCCGACAGCGCTCCCGACGCCGGCATCGTGGGGCACGACCAGCCGGCCGATGCCCAGCCGCCGCGCCAGCCCGGCGGCGTGAACCGGCCCGGCCCCGCCGAAGGCGACAAGGGTTCGCTTGGCAACTTCCGTGCCGGCCTCGACACAATGGACCCGTGCGGCGCCGGCCATCGCCTCGTCGACGATCTCGCCGATGCCGAGGGCGGCGTGCGGGAGATCGAGGCCAAGCGGCTCGCCGACGTCCTGTTGCACCGCGACCGCGGCGGCCGCCGGGTCCAGCGTGAGCACGCCGCCCGCGAGGTCCACCGAGCCGAACCGGCCCAGGACAGCATCGGCATCGGTGACGGTGGCCCGGTGTCCGCCCCGTCCATAGCAGGCCGGTCCCGGCTCCGCTCCCGCGCTGTCCGGCCCGACCGTGATCCGCCGCATCCGGTCGACCCGGGCGATCGAGCCGCCGCCGGCGCCGATCTCGACCAGTTCGATCACCGGAATGCGCACGGGCAGGCCGCTGCCCTTCATGAAGCGGTAGATGCGGTCGACCTCAAAGCTTCGGGCGGTCGTCGGCCGGCCATCGTCGATCAGCGCGATCTTGGCGGTCGTTCCGCCCATGTCGAAGGCCAGGGCGGAGGCGGTCCCGGTCGCGCGCGCGACATGGGCGGCGAGCACGATGCCCCCTGCGGGGCCGGATTCGACCAGCCGGACCGGCAGCTCCGCCGCGGCATCGACCGTCATCAGTCCGCCCCCGGAATGGATGAGATAGAGGGGGCAGTCCGCCCCCGCCGCGCGCAACCGCGCCGCCAGCCGGTGCAGATAGCCGGCCATGAGCGGCTTGATGTAGGCATTCGCACAGGTCGTCGAGAAACGTTCATATTCACGCATTTCCGGCGATACAACGCTCGACCGGCTGATGGGAATCTCGGGCAGCGCTTCCGCGAGGATGGCCTCGGCCCGTTCCTCATGGGCGGGGTCGGCGTAGGAATGAAGGAAGCCGATGGCGAGGCTTTCCACCTCCGCCGCGCGGATCGCCGGGGCGAGCGCACGCAGACCGGCCTCGTCGAGCGGCGCCAGTTCCCGGCCGTCGGCCGCGATCCGGCCCTCGACGGTAAAGCGCAATTCGCGCGGAACCAGCGGCGCCGGCTTCTCGATATTGAGGTCGTAGAGGTGGAAGCGGCTTTCTGTTCCGATCTCGATCGTGTCCCGGTGACCCGCCGTCGTGACGAAGGCCGTCCTGGCGCCCTTGCGCTCGATCAGGGCGTTGGTCGCGAGGGTCGTGCCGTGAATGACGAGGCCGAGATCCGCCGGCGTCATCCCGGCTCGGTCGAGCGCCCGTTCGATGGCCGCGACCGCCCCCTCCTCCGGCGCACCCGGCGTCGTCGGCACTTTGGCGGTCCAGCGCCGGCCTTCCCTCTCCAGGGCGACGTCGGTGAAGGTGCCGCCGACATCGACGCCCAGCCGCGCGGTTCGTTCGTTCATTCCGGTCATCCGAATATCGAGAGGCCGAGCGAACGGGACAGGGCCGCGAGGCCCGCCATGCCGGCAACGCTGTTGCCCTTCGGCCCCAGCGCCGGGCCGAATGCCGCGATCGACATTACCCCGGGCACCACAGCGAGGATTGCACCGCTCACACCGCTCTTCGCCGGCAGGCCCACATCGACCGCGAAATGCCCGACCTCGTCATACAGACCACAGGTGGCCATCAGGGCGACGACAAGTCGCGTGTCGTCGATATCGAGGATCCGCCGGCCCGTGCCGGGATCGACGCCACCATGGGCGAGGAAGAGACCGATACGCGCGAGCTTTCGTGCGTCGAGGGAAATGGAGCATTGGCGGAAATAGGCCTCCGCCGCGACCTTCGGGTCGCCGAGCTGCCCGAAATGACGCATGTAGTTGGCGAGCGCCCGATTGCGGAAGCCAGTCGCGGACTCGGACTCATAAACGGCCTCCTCCACCGGAAAGTCGCTACCGTCACAGATGCCGGAGAGAAAGGCCCGCAGTCCGCGCGACTTGTCCCGCGCCGTTTCGCCCGGCAACCGGCTCGATACAAGAATGGCTCCGGCGTTGATATAGGGATTGCGCGGCTCGCCCTGTTCTTCCTCCAGCTTGACGATGGAGTGAAAGGCGTCGCCGCTCGGCTCGCAGGAGACATGCTCGAAGACGGCCCGGCCCTCCGTCGTCAAGAGGTAGGACAGGGCAAAGACTTTGGAAACGGACTGGAAGGTAAAGGGCACCTCGGCATCGCCCCGCGCCTGGCTTTCACCGGCGACGGTCGACACGGCGAGCGCAAAATGGCTTGGGTCGGCCCGGGCAAGTTCCGGAATGTAGGTCGCAACCGAACCATGCGCGGTTTGCCCTCGGCCAACGGCATAGGCTTCGTCAAGGGCGCGCGCCAGTGCGGCGCCGGCGGGTGGCTCGGCTAACATGGCGCGGAGGGTAGCGGCGGATACGCCGCCGCCGCCAGCGCTTTGTGGTTGCGCCCGGCGCGGGGCCGCCCCTCAGAAAATGTAGGTATAGGGCTTCCGGTCGAGAGCAACCATTCCCGAGAGTTCATGGAGCCCCTCCAGGTCCATGAAATAGTGGGACTTCACAGCAAGCAGGTCGCGCAGCGCCCGCTGGATCGGGCTCGACAGGGAAAGGGAGGAGCCGCCAGAGGCAAAGAACAGCAGTTCCGCCGCCTGATAGGAATAGTCGACGGCAAGCGCGCAGTTGTGCCGGCAGGCAATCCGGTCGGTGGCGGACATCTCGCCACCCGCCTCGGCCGCGGCCATGATCTTCTCTGCATTCTCCCGAAGCAGAAGCCGCGCGACCCGGATCTTCCCCTGAGCGTCGCCGACCTGTCGGTGGGTCCGAACCATGTCCGCCTGGTTCAGGTTGAGCGGCATCACCATCCGGCCGTCGGCCCGCTCGAGGAAATTGTCCAGCATTCCCTGAGCGATGCCCGGAGCAGGTCCGGCCAGCGCCGTATTGAGGAAGGGATAATACGGCGCCTTGAAGAGGGGCGAAGGGTTGGTCTCCCGCCCCGGTGCCCGCCCCTCTATCGCGGCGGGTACATCGAGTGCCCGGTGGGCCGGGACGAAGACATCCTTGGCGACGATCGAATGGCTGCCGGTGCCGGCCAGTCCTGCGACCCGCCAATCGCGCTTGTTCTCGACCTGGTCGATCGGCACCAGGCACAGGCGGTTGTTGACTCCTTCGACGCCATGAACCGTGTGGTCGAGAGGGATCGGTTTCCCGGCCTCATCGACCACCTGGGCCCCGAGCGCGATCCAGGTACCCCGATCGCAGCCAGAGGCGAAGGGCCAGAAGCCGTTGAGGACATAGCCGCCCTCGACCTCCTTCGCCGTGCCGCGAGCGGACAGGACGGCGGCAATATGGAAGTCCGGCTCCGCGCCCAGGGTCTCCTGCTGCGCCTCCTCGGGATACAGCGCGACGATCCAGCTATGCTGCTGGTAAACCGTCAGGCACCAGCTGGACGAGGCGCAGCCGCGCGCGACCTCGAACAGCGTATCGAGCCCTGTCTGGAGGTCGAACTCGTAACCGCCGAAACGCTTCGGGATCCAGATCTTGGCCAGACCCGCGGCCTCGTAGTCCCGTGTCGTGGCCTCCGGCAAACACCTTTCCGCCTCGCACTCCGCAGCGCGCTCGCGCACGGTTGCAGTAAGGGCGCTGGCGCGGGCGACCATATCGGCCGGGGACAGGTTCGCTTCCGCCACTGGCTTGGGGCTGACCACATTCATGGCGATTTCCTTCTGTGAAGCACGCGACTATTCGGCAGCGGCCTGGCGCTGCCAGATGACGGGAAAGACGTCGTCGTCGGCCGGATAGGCGCCCGCCGGTACCTTCGGCTCCACCGGAATCTTCACGGTAAAGGGACGTGGGTCCCACTGGACGTCGGCCCCGAGGTAGCGGATCGAGAGCCCAACCCGGCGCTGGGTCGCCGACTTGTTGCCGCCAGCACCATGAACGGCCAGCGGGTGATGACAGATCACGTCGCCCGGCTCCATGTCCCAGGACTGAAATCTGTACTCGGGATTGCCGTAGTAATCCGAGAAATTGGGGCAGGGCTCGAGCTCCGGATCGGTGAATGCCGGAACCTCGTCCGGCGTCGTCGCCTGGAAGAACTTGCCCCACTTGTGGGAACCGAGAAGATATTCCAGACCGCTGCCCTCCTTCGTCACCGGCGTCAGCGCGACCCAGAGCGAGATCAGGTGCTCGCCGCGGAACGGCCAGAACGGCAGGTCGTGGTGCCACTGGGTCGGCGCCTTCGTCATCGGCTCCTTGATGAAGAGCTGGTCGTACCAGAAGCGCACCGTGTCCGACCGCATCAGGGTCGCGGCGATTTCCGCCGCCGGGCTCTCGTTCCGGAAGGCCATGAAGTCCGCGTCGCTCGCGCACATGAAGACGTTGGAATAGAAACGGCCGGGATCGTCGTCTTCCTTTACCTCGCGCACGCGCCCCTCCCCGCTTTCCATGTAGCGGATCGAAGCGTCGTACATACGGGCGCACCAGTCCTTGTCGAACATGCCACGCAGGCAGATAACTCCGTGTTCCTCATATTGCCGGATGTCGTCTTCGCCGATCGGATTGGCCGGGTGTCTGTTCATGGGGCGATCCTCCAGATGGCGCCATGCCGACGGCCGTGCATCGAGACCGTCCAGCGCCTTGTTGTCGTGACCGAACGATTCGTCCGGCCGGGCATTTCGGTCAAAAGCTGTCCCGGATATGTCCGATAAGCGGACAGCTCCAGGGCATGCTATCCCCCGGACCGACCGAACCGCTCGCGGGCTTCGCGGCGCAATACCTTGCCGACCGCGCTCTTCGGCAGCCGATCCGTGACATGAAGCTTCTTCGGCGTCTTGACCGAACCGATCAGTTCCTTGGTCGCCGCCAGGACCGCAGCCTCGTCGAAGGCGGTCTCGGGCAGAAGCTCGACCGCCGCCTCGACCCTCTCGCCCCATTTCTCGTCGGGCACGCTGAAGACGACACAGTCGCGGATTGCCGGATGCTGGGACAGTGCGGCCTCGACATCGGTCGGATAGACATTGAAGCCGCCGGAAATGATGATATCGCGTAGGCGATCCTTGATGAAAAGGTAGCCCCGCTCGTCGATGGCTCCGGCGTCGCCCGTGTGCAGCCATCCGTCGATGATCGTCTTTGACGTCTCCTCCGGTCGGTCGAGGTAGCCGGTCATGACGAGATCCCCGCGCACCACGATCTCGCCGTCTTCCCCGGGCGGCAGGAGGTTGCCGTCCGGGTCCATGATCCCTGTGTTGACGAGAAGGGTCTCGCGACCGACGGAGTTCAGGTTTCGCTCGTCCGCGAATTCGTCCGCGCTCATCGCGGTGATCATCATCGGCGCCTCGGTCTGGCCGTAGATGACCTCCAGCCCGCCGAACATTTCCAGCGCCTGCCGGATGCGGGTCTCCGGCATCGGCGCCGCGCCATATTGCAGATGGACGAAGCGGGAGAAATCCATCCGTGCCGCCTCCGGGTCGCCCATGACGTTGTAGATCATAGTCGGCGGCATGAAGGATGTGGTGACACCCGTGTCGCGAATCGCCGCCAGAAGGGCCGGCGCCTTCGGCTGGTCGATCAGGACATGCCGTCCGCCGACCGACAGGATCGGAAGGATGTAGTGGGAAGATCCGTGGGTGAGCGGCGCGGCACACAGGTTCACGTCGCCGGCGTGAAAGCGGAACTTGTGCAGGTAGCAGGCAACCGAACTGTTGACGACCCGATAGCCCTGCAAGACGCCCTTCGGCCGACCCGTCGACCCTCCCGTGAACTTGATCGTCTGCGGGGCATCGCGGTCCACGACGTTGGGACGCGGCCTGCGGCCCAGATTGGCCGAGATCAATCCGTCAAGCGTGTCGCCGTCCGCGGCGTTGCCACCGCGCCCAAGGATCATCGGGACATCGTCGGGCGCGGTGAAGCGATCCAGACAATCGGCATCGACGATCAGGAGGTCCAGTCCCGTCGTCTCGACGATGGCGTCGAGTTCCGGCTTGCCGTTTCGGGGATTGAGGGCGACCCAGACATGGCCCGCGGCATAGGCGCCGAGGATCGAGATCATATGCTCGATCGTGTTGTAGGCGCAGATGCCGATACGGGCCGACGGCGCGGGGTGGCGGTCCTGAAGGGCGACGGCCAGGGCCTCTACCCGGGCGACAAGATCGCGGTAAGTCAGTCCGCGCGTCCCGTCCTCGACAGCGATGCCGTCGGGATTGATCCGGAACCCGCGATACAGATGGTCGATCGGATACATGCCCCTCTGTTCCTTCCCCATGGTCGAATTTATAGCTGGCGCTCGCGCGCTGACCGTTTTATGCCGTCAAGCGGCGGCCGGCCGGCAACGTACGCAAATCGCGATGTCCGATATGTGGACAGCGGCCCTCTAGCCAATTGACCCTCGGCGTCGCCCGGCGCCTAGCATGACGGCATCAATCGAAGCATGGCTCCATCATGACCAAGCCGCCCAAGAACCTGTCCTTCAGCCACCTCGGCTTCTTCGTGCACGATATCGAGCGCATGGAGAAGTTCTATACCGAAATTCTGGGCTTCGTCCCGACCGACCGGGGCATTGCGCGCGGCCGGCCCATCGTCTTTCTGAGCCGCGATCCGCGGGAACATCATCAGATCGTTCTGGTGGAAGGCCGCACAGGATCGACCGACGACCGGGTCATCAATCAGATCTCGCTTCGGGTCGAGGGTCTGGAAGATCTTCGGCAACTGCTGCCCGCCCTGCAGGGCGACACGGGCGTCAGCGACATCGATCCGATCAACCACGGCATTGCCTGGTCGATCTATTTCCGGGACCCCGAAGGGAACCGGATCGAGATCTTCTGCGACGCCCCCTGGTATGTCGATCAGCCGATGGTCGAACAGCTCGACCTCGCACAGGACGACGAAACGATTCTCACGCGTACGGAAGCCGCGATCAGGGACCTGCCCGGCTTCCAACCCATCGGCGAATGGCGCGAGGCCTTCGCCCGCAAACTGGAAGCCGCCCACGGCTGACAATCACCAATGTGCCGGACATGGTCTTCAAAAAAGGGCCGACGGACATCAAACGGGAGGAAACGACCATGAAGACCAAAGCACTAGCCGGTGCGGCCATCCTGCTCGCGGCGTCGGCGGGCAGCGCCATGGCGCAATCCAAGGCGAGCATCAAGTTCGCCATCTGGACCCCTGCGCGCGAAATGACCTTCATCAACGTCATGCGCCCCTTCGCCGAGAAGGCGATGGCGGATTCGAAGGGCGCCCTGGAGATCAAGCTCTATCCGAACGGCGCGCTCGGCCGGAACCCGGCACAGCAGCTCAAGATGATGGACGACGGCGTCGCCGACATCACGTGGGTGATTCCCGCCTACACGCCCGGCGTCTTCAAGGACGACGCGGTGTTCGAACTGCCCAACATCATCCAGAATTCGACCGAGGGCTCGAAGGCTGCCTGGCGCCTGTACAAGCGCGGCCTGCTGGGCGGCTACGACAAGTACTACATGGTCGGCATCTTCACCTCCGCGCCCTACACGTTCCACATGCGGACGAAGACCATCACGATGGCCGATCTCAAGGGTAAGAAGATCCGCGCCGTGGGCCCGATCATGACCGCCTCCGTCAAGGCGCTCGGCGGGGCGCCGGAGCCGATGCCCTTCAGCAAGATCGTCGAGGCGATCAGCCGTGGCGTCATCGACGGCACGACCGGCCATCCCATCGCCATCCACGATTTCGGGCCCGGCAAGGTGACGCGCTATCACTACATGGGCCGCCTCGGCACGGTCACCTTGGCCATTTTCATGCGCCAGAAGACCTTCGACAGCCTGCCGGCCGCCGCCAAGGCCGCAATCGAAAAGAACCGGGGCGAGGTTCTGTCCGACGCCTTCGGCAAGATGTCCGACACCCGGAACGCCGAGCTGGTCAAGCTGTGGCAGAAGGAAAAGAAGCGGACGGTGACGATCCCGGGGCCGGCGGAAACCAAGAAGTGGAACGAGACCCTGGCGCCGGTCATCGACAATTTCGTCAAGACCCACCCGAACGGCGAGAAGCTGCTCTCCGCACTCAAGGAAGAGCTCGCCAACATCCGGGCCGGCAAGTAACCCAAACCCGATAGGAGAACCGTCGTGCGCTTTTCGCTCGACGGGCTGGAACGGTGGGCGATCCGCTTTACGCGGATCGTCGCCTTTCTGGGCCTGCTCGCCCTCATGGCCCTGTCGACGGTCATCCTGGTCAACGCCACGATGCGCTGGCTCTTCGCCACGCCCATCGACGGCGTGCGCGACTGGGAAAAGCTGATCGTCGCCATCGCCGTCGGATGTTGCCTGCCGGCAGTCATGGCCTCCCGGCAGAATATCACCATCCGCTTCATCGGCCGGACCCTGGGCGGACGGAAGGAGGTCGGGCTGGAACTCTTCGGCAACCTCGTGGTGCTGGTCATCCTGGCGGTGCTGACCTGGGAGCTCCAGAACTACGTCTGGGAGGTTTCCGCGCGCGGCCAGACGACCGAGAGCCTTGGGATGCCGATCGGCCCCTGGTGGCAGGCCGTCACCATCCTCTTCATCCTGTCGACCCTGGTTCAGTTCGTCGTCGTCCTGTCGCTCATCGTGGCCCTGAAACGCGGTCACCGGCTGCAGGAAGTTCATCTGGGGGACGACCCGACCGACCCCGGTGAGAACGCCCCCGACCCCGACCCCGCCTCTCGCCGGGACATGGACCGCTGATGGACCCCTTTCTGATCGTCGCCGTCGGCCTTCTGGTCATGTTCCTGCTGATCGGCCTGCACGTGCCGATCGGCTTCGCGATGCTGGTCGTCGGCATCGGCGGCTATGCCCTCATGGCCGGGATGAAGCCGGCGCTCTCGACCTTCGTGAGCGAGGTCATCGCCAATATCGAAAACCCGGGTCTTGCGGTCATCCCCCTCTTCCTGCTCATGGGCAGTTTCGCGACCGCCGGTGGGCTGTCGGCCGAGATTTTCCGGGTCGCCAACGCCTTCGTCGGGCACCGCCGCGGCGGGCTCGCCATGGCAACGATGGGCGGTTGCGGCGTCTTCGGCGCCGTCTGCGGCTCGTCGACCGCAACGGCGGCGACTTTCGGCGCCGTCGCCCTGCCGGAGATGCTGAAGCGCGGCTATGCACCGCATTTCGCCGCGGGAACCATCGCGGCGGGCGGCACCCTCGGCGCCCTCGTCCCGCCGTCGGTCATCATGATCATCTATGCGGTCGTGACGCAGCGGGTCATCATCCTCGACCTCTTCGTCGCCGCCGTCGTTCCGGCGATCCTCGCGGTCCTGTTCCATTTCATCGCCATCCAGGTCTACCTGATGCGCGCGCCCGGTGCGGGACCGGCCGCCGAGCGCTCGACATGGGGCGAACGCCTTCGGGCGCTCGGCAACGCCTGGGCGGTCCTGATCCTGCTGATCGGCGTGATCGGCGGCATCTACGGCGGCATCGCGGCCGTCGACGAGGCGGCCGCGCTCGGCGCCATGCTGTCGCTCTTCTTCGCGGTCGTGCGGCGGCGGCTGACCTGGAACAGGTTCTGGAGCGCGATCCTGGAAAGCGCCGCGGCGACGGCGATGATCTATGTCATCATCTTCGGCGCCTCGGTCTTCAGCTATTTCATCAACCTCGCCCAGGTGCCGACCGCGCTGACGGAGTGGATCGAGGGCATGAAGCTTGCCCCGGTTCTCATCATCTTCGTCCTGCCGCTCGTTTATGTCGTCCTGGGCGCCGTGTTCGACACGGTCTCCTCCATGCTGATCACCCTCCCCTTTGTCCTGCCGATCGTCGAGCATCTCGGCTACGACCCGGTCTGGTGGGGCATCATCAACGTGGTGGTGGTCGAACTGGGGATGATCACGCCGCCGATTGGGATGAACGTCTTCGTGCTGCACAGCGTCGCGCCATCGGTGCCGCTATCGGGCATCTTCCGCGGGGTCGCCCCGTTCGTCTTCTCCGACGCGGCGCGGCTTATCGTCCTCGTGCTCTTCCCCTGGCTGACCCTGGGGGCGCTCGACTGGATCGGCGAGTTGCTCGGCGCGATCTTCTGAACCGGGAGGCCCGAATGCTGGAGCTCTATCACAACGACATGTCGGTCTGCGCCCAGAAGGTACGCCTGGTCGTCGCCGAGAAAGGCCTGTCGCCGATCCTGCACAGCCTGAACCTGCGCAAGGGCGACCAGTTGGCCGAGGACTACCTCAAGCTGAACCCGAACGGCGTCGTGCCGACCCTGATCGTGGACGGCCGGCCGATCATCGAATCGACCCTGATCGCCGAATATCTCGACGAGGCCTATCCGGACCCGCCTCTTCGCCCCGCCGACCTGGTCGACCGTGCGGCGATGCGCCGGTGGGCCAGCATCCCCGACCAGGGCCTGCATGCGGCCTGCGGCACCGTGTCCAGCGCCGTCGCCTTCCGGCACCAATATCTCGCCCTGTCGCCCGAGGAACTCGAGCGCAACATCGCCGAAACGCCGGACCCGGCCCGGCGGGAGCGCAAGCGTCAGACCATCGAGCTCGGCCTCGATGCCCCCGGTGCGCCGGCCGCGCTCCGGCTCTATGACGGCGTCCTCGCGCGCATGGAGACCCAGCTCGCCGACGGACGCGCCTGGCTGATGGGCGATCAGTACACGCTCGCCGATGTCGCCATGACCCCCTATGTCGTCCGCCTCGACCACCTGATGCTTTCCGGCATGTGGGCCGCGCGTCCGGCGGTCGGCGCCTGGCTGGCCCGTATCAATGCACGGCCCAACTTCGCCGGCATCGGCGACCATCTGAACGATGCCTACCTGGCCCTGATGTCCGACAAGGGCAGCGACGCCTGGCCCAAGGTAGAGACGATCCTCGCCGTCTGAAGCCGTGCGCCTAACGGAGCGCCGGGTTCGCACGGAGGCGCGCAGCGGCGAAGTCGACGAAGGCGCGAACCTTGGCGGAAACGCGCGCCCCCTCCGCGTGGAGCAGGTGGACCGGCAGCGGATCCGGCTCGAAAGCGGCAAGGACAGGCCGCAGAAGCCCCCCCGCGACCTCCTCCGCCACCTGATAGGACAGGAGCCGGGTGAGCCCCCAGCCTTGCAGCGCAAGCTCCAACGCGGCGTCGTTCGTGCTGACACGCAGACGCGGCCGGGTGCGCACGGACAACGGCCGCCCCTGGTCCTGAAATTCCCAGTCCGGCGCATCCCGCACGCCGACGGGATGGATCAACCGGTGCGCCGCCAGGTCTGCCGGATGTGCCGGCTCACCGTGCGCCGCTACATATGCAGGAGCGCCCACAACGACGGCGCGGACCCGGCCGACAGCCGTCGCGACCAGCGAGGAATCCGGCAGATGTCCGATCCGGACTGCGACATCGGCCCCCTCCTCCAGAAGATTGATGTTCCGGTCGACGAAAAGGCAGCGCGCGGAAACGTCCGGATGAAGATCGAGAAAGGCACCGATCAGGGGGGCGACGTGCCGGCGGCCGAAAAGAACCGGCGCCGTGACGGCGAGCTCGCCGCGCGGCGCCGCATGGATGCCGGCAGCTGCCGCCTCCGCCTCGGCAAGATCCGCCAGGAGCCGTCGGGCATCGAGCAGGAACCGGCCGCCTGCCTCGGTCAGGCGAACAACCCGGGTGGTCCTCACGAACAACCGGACGCCGAGACGCGCCTCCAGCGCGGAAACCGCGCGGGTCGCCGCCGGCGGCGACAAGCCGAGAGCACGGGCCGCGGGCGCGAACCCGCCTTTCTCCGCGACTTCGACAAAGGTGCGGAGTTCCGCAAACCGATCCATCGATTATTCCATTTCACGCAATAAAGACTTAGCAAGTGTAGATATTCCGTTGCCCGACGTCATGACCCAATATCGTTGCGGAAACAAATCGAAGGAACCAAACCCATGACGCACAGATATGCCGAGATCGCCTTTACCGACCGGGTGAAGGCCGAACAGGAGGCCATGGGGAGCCGCTCGTCCTATGCCCGGCTGGAGAACGGGCCCGACCGGAACGGCCGGCTGACCGAGCGGGAAATCGGCTTCATTGCCGCGAGGGACAGCTTCTACATGGCCACCGTCGGCGAGACGGGCTGGCCCTATATCCAGCATCGCGGCGGTCCGGCCGGTTTTACACGTGTTCTGGACGACGGGACCCTCGCCTTCGCCGACTACAGCGGCAACCGCCAGTATGTCAGCGTCGGCAACCTGGCCGGCGACAACCGGGTCTCGCTCTTCTTCATGGACTACGCGAACCGGGCGCGGCTCAAACTGTTCGGACGGGCGCGTACGACCACCGATGCCGGATTGCTCGACCGGCTGACCGACGCGACTTACGGCGGCATCGTCGAACGGGGCGTTGTGATCGCGGTCGAGGCCTTCGACTGGAACTGCCCGCAACATATCGTCCGCCGGTTCGACCAGGAGACGGTGGCGCGGGCGCTCCTCCCGCTGCAAAGCCGCGTGCGCGAACTGGAAACGCAGCTCGCCCGGCTGCAAGCGGAGGACGCGTCCTAGGCCGGTATGCGCCATCGGCGACCCGACAGGGGCGAAATCGGGAGTTGGCAGACCTGGCGGAAATATGTCTACATAGCGGACAGGCAGACGCTACGACCCGGACGTTGTGGCGGCCATTGTATTCATTGACGAATAGACATATCGAACATGTCAGACGCCAAGATTGTCCGCGGCTTGTTGCGGGGCCTGTCCGTTCTTCGGGCATTGAACGAGAATAATTATGCGACGGCGATGCAGCTCGCCCGAGCCACGGACCTGCCCCGACCGACCGTCTACCGCCTCCTGCACACCCTGATCGAGGCGGGCTATGTCACCCATGCCGGCGCGCGCGATACCTTCCGGCTCACCAATCTGGTCCGGTCGCTATCCGACGGCTTCGACGACGAAGCCTGGGTGACCCAGGTCGCCGGGCCGGTCCTGGCGGAGCTGGGCGACAAGATTGTCTGGCCCGCGGACATTGCGACGTTCGACCAGGATTCGATGGTCGTTCGGGAAACGACCCACCGGCGCAGCCCCTTGTCGATCAACCGCGAGGTTCCCGGGTTCCGCCCCCCCGTGCTCCTCAGTTCACTCGGGCTTGCCTATCTGGCCTGGAGCCCGGAACGCGATCAGGAGGAGATCCTGCGCGCCATAGCGGCCTCCAACCGGCCCGACGCTCATCTCGCCCGCGACCGTGAATGGGTCAAGGCCCGCCTGGCCGAGGTGCGACGGCGCGGCTACGGCTTTCGCGAGGGCGGAATATCGGAGAAGACCGGGTCGATCGGCGTTCCCGTCATGTGGCGGGACAAGCCGCTGGCGGCAATCAATATTCACTACATTCTCTCCGCCCTGACCATGGAACAGGTCGTCGAACGCTATCTGGGCGACCTGCGCGGGGCGGCGCGGAAGATCGAAGACTTCCTGGCGGTACGGGCGCGTCGGACCGGACAGTTCGGCGGCGAGCGGGAAATGCCGACGGAGCGGCCCTGACGCTCGCAGCGGTCGGGCACTCACGCCGGGCCCGCCATCCGCCCCTTCAATTGCCAGAAATGACAGGACCGGGCTTGGCGGATGCGCCCGACGGATCATGTCATGTCCCATGTCCGATCTCTCTGCATCTCACACGTCCCCGCGCGACGGCCGCAAGACAACCTATGTCGCCATCGCCCTCGCCGTGCTGTTCGTCGCCGTCGGCTCCATCATCGGCTTCCTGACCGGTCCGGCCGCGGACGGATGGTATGCCGGCCTGACGAAATCGGAACTCACCCCGCCAGGATGGGTTTTCGGCGTCGTCTGGCCGATCCTGTATGTCCTGATTGGCGTCGCGACGGCCCTCATCTGGGTTGAACGTGCCCGGCCGGTCGCCCGCGCGGCACTGGGCATCATGGCCTTGCAGCTCCTGCTCAACTACGCCTGGAGCTATATCTTCTTCACCCTGCACCGGATCGTGCTGGGCTTCTGGTGGATCGTCCTGATCGACTTCTGGGTCGTGATCCTGATCGCGCTCGCCTGGCGGGTTCGCCGTGCGGCGGGCATCCTGCTGCTGCCCTACCTCGCCTGGCTCGCCTTCGCCACCTACCTCGCGGGCACCATCGCCAGCGCCAACTGACCTATTTCATCAGGCTGGGCAAATAGAGGGCGAGGGCCGGGAACAGCACCAGCAGGATTACCAGAATGACGTCGCAGAGGAGATAGGGCACCGACGCCGTCACGACATGGGACAGCTTCGTCCCCTTCGGGGCGACCCCGAGCATGACATACAGCAATAACCCGAAGGGTGGCGTCATCAGGCTCATCTCCAGCGCCAGCAGCACGACGACGCCGAACCAGATCAGGTCGTAGTTCAGCTGGGCCGCGAGCGGGAAGAAGATCGCTCCATATGTGAGCGCGCGACGTCGGTCTTC